>JAEXBC010000168.1 GCA_023457875.1 Bacillota bacterium
GTCAGTATACTAACGCTGTATATGGTTTCTTGAACATTATGTTAAGCATTATTGAAAAGGAAAAACCAGACCTCTTAGGAGTAACCTTTGATTTAAGTGCGCCAACTTTTAGGCATCAGTTTTCACCTGAGTATAAGGGGAATAGAAAAGGAATGCCAGAGGAACTTAGACCACAAATTCCACTTCTAAAAAAGGTTCTTGGTGCGATGCGGATTCATGTCATCGAGAAAGAGGGCTTTGAGGCAGACGACATCCTTGGTACCTTGGCTAAAGCTGGTGAAAAGGAAGACATGAATGTCACCATTGTCTCTGGAGATAGAGACTTGTTTCAAGTGACATCGGATCAAATTGAAGTGAAAATCCCCCGTACAAAGAAAACTGGTACAGAAATAGAAAGCTTTTTTGCAAAGGATGTACAAGCTGTTTATGGTGTAACACCAAAGGCCTTTGTAGATGTCAAGGGACTAATGGGTGATGCTTCTGATAATATCAAGGGTGTACCTGGAATAGGAGAGAAGACGGCCATTAAGTTGATTAAGGAATATGGTAGTATAGAAAATCTACTTGAGAATATAAGTAATATCACACAAAAAAAGCTAAAGGAAAATTTAGAAACCTATGCACAGGATGCAAGAGATAGCAAGATGCTTGCAACCATTATTTGTGATGTTCCTTTAAATGAGGACTGGGATCATTTTAAATTTGATTTAACACTATCGCAGGAAGCTGAGCAGCTCTTAAAGGATTTGGAGATGAGAACCTTATTAGCCAAATTACCTAGAGCGCAATCTAATGGCGTTCAGCAAACTGCCATTGTTGTTGATAAATGGAAATTAGAAGCATTTAATCAGTTCCTTTCAAAGGTGGAGCAGGATATGATTGGTGTTAACTATTTTCTTGAAGACAACACCCTTGGTTTGGCTGTTTCACATGGAGAGCTGACGGGTTATTGTGAGTGGAATTTACAAGATGTAAAGCAGCTAGAGCACTTAAAAGCTTTTTTTGAAAGTGATAGCTATTATAAGGTGGTACATGATAGTAAGGAGCTCAAGCATCTATTGATTAAGAGAGGTATACAGGTGCGAGGCGTTGTATTTGATACTTTTATTGCAGCCTACTTACTTCATCCTACTAGCAAGACCTATGATTTAGCGGAGTTAGAAGAGATTTTCTTAGAGACGAAAGAACTCATGCCATTGGAGGATTTACTAGGTAAAGGTAAATCACGAAAAAACTGGCTAGGTTTAACAGAGGAAGAGCGCATTGCTCAGCTAGGAAGGCGTAGCACAGTTACCCTCGACTTATATAGTACAATGAAAGAAAAGTTAGAAGCTGAAAAGATGACCAGCTTATTCTATGATATTGAGATGCCCCTTATCGAGGTTTTATTTGATATGGAATGTGAGGGAATCAAAGTAGATCCTGTTGGGTTAAAGGCATATGGCATGGAGCTAGAAAGCTTACTTGATAATTTGGTACAAAAGATTTATGACCTAGCAGGGGAAGAATTTAACATTAATTCACCAAAACAGTTAGCTGCCATTCTATTTGAAAAGTTAAACATACCTGCTGTAAAGAAGACCAAAACAGGCTATTCTACGGCGGCAGAAGTATTAGAGACGCTTCAAAAAGAATATCCTATTGTGGCGCTCATTTTAGAATATAGACAATATGCTAAGTTAAAATCCACTTATGTTGAGGGATTATTAAATGTATTAACCCAGGACAACAAAATTCACTCAACCTTTAATCAAACCATAACTGCAACAGGTCGATTAAGTAGCACTGAACCTAACCTTCAAAATATTCCTGTTAAGTTTGAAATGGGTAAGAAGATTAGACAACTCTTTATTCCTTCTTCAGAAGAATATGTTTTTTTGGATGGTGACTATTCACAAATTGAGTTAAGGGTACTAGCACATATGTCACATGACACGACACTGATAGAGGCATTTAGGCAGAACATGGATATTCATACCTTAACGGCTTCTCAAGTTTTTCACGTTCCTTTTGATGAGGTAACAAGCTTGCAAAGAAGTAATGCTAAAGCGGTAAACTTTGGTATTGTATATGGCATAAGTGCCTTTGCCTTATCTGAGGATTTGAAGATTAGCCAAAAAGAAGCACAAAGTTATATTAATGGTTATTTTGAAAAATATCCGCTTATCAAAAGCTATTTAGAAGAAATCGTTGATTTTGCGATGCGAAATGGATATGTGGAGACCTTATATCACAGAAAAAGAGAGATACCAGAAATTTTAGCGAGCAATTATAATATGAGAGAATTTGGAAAGCGTGTGGCAATGAATACACCTATTCAAGGTACCTCAGCAGATATTATTAAAATAGCGATGATACGTGTTCATCAAAAACTGAAGGCATTGCAGCTGAAGTCAAAATTGATTTTAACGGTTCACGATGAATTACTGATTAATACCCATCGAAGTGAAGTGGAAATTGTCAAAAAGTTGTTAAAAGAAGAAATGGAACAGGCTGCTAGCCTTAGTGTACCTTTAGTAGTAGATGTTCATGAAGGTGAAAATTGGTTAGCGGTAAAGTAGGAGAAGATGATATGAAAGTAATTGGTTTAGTTGGGGGAATTGGCTCAGGTAAATCTACGGTAATAGCCCAAATGAATGAAATCATGCCCATAAACTCTATTTGCGCAGATGTGATTGGGCATGAAATCTTAAAAAAGGAAAATAGAGGGTATGCCCCAGTTCTCACAGCTTTTGGTGAAGATATATTGGATGAAACAGGAGAAATTAGTCGCAAAAAATTAGCTGCCAAGGTGTTTGGGCATCCAGAGCGTTTAGTATTATTGAATCATATTACACATCCTCTGATTACTCAGGTTATAGAAGAGAAGATTGAAACCTTTAAAAATCAGCAGCCCAATAAGCATATTACTTTGGAGGCAGCACTTTTAGTAGAAAGCGGACTTACCAGACTAACTGATGTTATTATTGCAGTTTATGCCAATGTGGATTTACGTATAAAAAGAGTGGTTGAAAGAGACAAAGTCGATATCAAACAGGTGAAGGCACGTATAGATGCACAAAAAGATTGGGAAGAGTTAAAAAAAGCAGCGGACTATATTATTGACACTGGCATATCGCCGCAGGAGACCAAAAGACAAATTCAAGAGATTTTATCCCTATTATAAACGAGGAGGGAAGAAAAAGAATGAAAAGGAAAGTATCCATATGGGCTATACTTAGCCTTGTTGTATTGATGGTAGTGGGGTGTAGTTATAGCAAAGCTCCGTTAGCGCAAGAAGAACCAACAGCAACAGCTGAGGAAACTCCAGATAAGCTACATACCCCTAAAGATTATATGGTCATAGCTATGGTAAAACCTACTACTTTACATCCTTTATATAGTACAGAACCTAGTGCCCAACAAGCGCTTAATTTGATTTTTAGTTCGCTGATTAACATAGAAGAGAATGGTACCATTAGTAGTAACCTAGCGGAATCTTGGGTGATTAATGAAACGAATACAGCTGTTACTATTACCCTTAAGCAAGGCATTAAGTGGCATGATGGCACTAGTCTGACGACGGATGACGTGATATATACACTCAATCAAATCAGTGCCATTGTAGATAGTCCTTATAAGGAGGCTGTTAATAATATTCAAAGTCTCGTCAAGATAGATGAAACTACCTTTAAGATTGTTTATAAGCAGAGCTTTAGTGGTATATTGCAAACCTTATTTTTTCCAGTTATTCCAAAGCATATTTATGATGTAACAGGAGAGGAAACACTTGAAGTCATACCAGTAGGGACTGGACCTTATGTGTATGATAGTACAATTCCGTTAAAGTGCATCAAGCTTAAGGCAAATGAGAATTACTTTAAGGGAAAGCCTAGTATTAGTAACGTGGAAATTGATTTTATACCTGACCAAGAAAGTATGCTTTATGCCTTTAAACAAGGTTTGATTGATGTGATTTATACGGATGAAACGGAATGGGGCAAGTATACAAATGATGAGGCATCCACTGCCTATGAGATGGCAGCACCTATTTATGAGTTTATGGGACTCAACCATAGTAAGGTGATTTTTCAAAACGTGGCGGTAAGAGAAGCACTTCTCTATGGAATGAATCGAGAGGAAATGGTTCATTTATTCTATTTAGATCATGCACTAGTAACGGATACACCGATTAGCCCTGCTTCATACTTATATGATAACACGTTGGAGACAATAGGCTATGATAAGGAAAAGTCTAAATTGCTTTTAACACAAGAGGGTTATGTGAAGGATACATCTACAGGTCTTATGACAAAAAATGAGGTAGAGTTGTCCTTTACTTTATTGGTTAATAATGAGAATAAAGATCGCCTAAAAGTAGCTGAGCAAATACAAAAAATGTATAAGGATATAGGAATTAAGATGGAGATAGAGCGTGTGGATAAAAGTGAGTATATTCAGCGCATTCAAACAAGACAATATGATGCCTTTTTAGGAGGTTATCAATTATCCTACGCCACAGATTTAAGCTTTGCTTTGCATTCTGCCAGTGTGTTAAGTGGTGAGAATTATGTGGGCTATCAAGACAAGACCATGGATGAATACTTACAACAAGCTTTTTTAGCAACTCCTAAAAACGTCAATGAGAGATATGGGCAGCTTCAACATTATTTTGTAAAGCAGATGCCATTTATTAGCTTGTATTTCAAGAATACGGTTATGATTACGTGTAATGATATAGGTGGAAATATTCAACCAAAACCCTACAACATTTTTGCCACTGTGGAAAAATGGAGACGGGAGTAAAAGGACATGGCTTGCCATGTTCTTTTAATTTTATGTATTTTATTGCTTTTCATTTATCAATTGATAGTGTAAAATGATTAGAAAGAAAGGGGAAGACATATGAGCGCATATCGAAAGTACTATCTAGATAATTGTATAGTCGCTGAACGTAGAGATCAAAGACCCCATATTGGAAAAGACAGTAGTGATTGCCCTTTCTGTTTATCAAACGAATCCAAAATAGAACAAGTTATTGATGAGGTATGGGAGGATGAAGCATTACTTGTACGTATTATACCTAATAAATATCCTATTGCAAGGCCAGAAGGTTTAACTACTGGATATCATGATGTAGTGATTGATACAGGAGAACATTTAAAGATGCCAAAGGATTTTTCACTTCATCATTGGAAGGTCCTTTTATTGGCAATTCAAAGAAGATGGCATAAGCTAAGTGAGGATGAGCAAATTGCTTTTATACAAGTATTTAAAAATAAAGGGCAGTTGGCTGGAGCTAGTATTTATCATTCCCATTGGCAAATAGTGGCCTTAGCTAAAGTGCCCTTTGGTATGCGCATCCAATATGACTACTATCACCACAAAAATAAGCTATGTTTTTTATGTGAAAAGATGCATTTATTAGAAGCCAGGCTCATTAAAGAAACAGCATTATGGCGCATGATTGTGCCTCCTGAACCCAGCTTTTTGTATGAGGTATGGTTTATTCCCAAACGCCATGTACGACACTATGGCGAACTTGTGGAGGAGGAAATAGAAGAACTAGGGGCTTGGATGAAAAAGCTACTACAGGTGTATGAAGCACTTTCTCCAGAGTGTGCGTATAATATTTGCTTTATGAGTGGAGATTTGAAACAAAGGTGGCAGTATCATTTTCATATCAAGTTGATGATGAGGATGGACTATATCGCTGGTTTTGAAATAGCTACGAGGTGCACCATTCATCATAGAACGATAGATGAATACGCTTTTCAAATAAAGAAATTATTAGATAAATAGGAGGATGTACGCGCAATGAACTATGAAAATGAGCAACTTTGCTTTGGACTTGACATTGGTACACGTACGATAGTTGGCGTTGTAGGCTATAAAGATGGGGACGAATTTGTACTGGTTGACTATGAATCAAGGGAACATGAAGAACGTGCCATGATAGACGGGCAGATTCACGATATTCAAAAAGTCTCAAAAACAATATATGAAGTGAAGTCTGCTCTAGAAAAACGTTTAAATATCTCCCTTAAAGAGGTAGCCATTGCAGCAGCAGGACGTTCATTAGGCACCCAAATCGTAACAGTTACCCAAAATTATGATGATATACAAGAATTTAATATGAATCATATTCAGCATCTTGAGTTAGAAGGGGTTGAAAAAGCAAAAGAGCTCCAGCAAAAGAAAAACACGAGCACAGAGTATTTTTGTGTGGCTTATTCAGTCATTCAATATTACTTAGATGAATATGTTATTGCAAATCTTGAGGGGCATAAAGGACATACCATTAGTGCCAAGCTTATTGCAACTTTCTTGCCTAAACAAGTGATTGATAGTCTGTACGCAGCTGTTGAGCGTGCAGAACTTGCGGTTTGTCATTTGACTTTGGAGCCTATAGCTGCTATTAATGCAGTTATTCCAGAGCAAATTAGACTACTTAATTTGGCTTTATTAGATATTGGAGCAGGAACTTCAGATATTGCCATCACAAAGGAAGGTAGTGTGGTGGCTTATGGAATGATTCCTAATGCTGGTGATGAAGTAACGGAAACCATTCTCCATAAGTACTTAGTTGACTTTGATACTGCAGAAAAAATCAAGAAGCAAGCCCTTACAATGGAACATATTGAATTCTTGGATATTTTGGGAATTCCACAACAGATTACTGCAAAAGAGCTTGAGGAGGTTATTTCTCCAGTGACAAATGAGTTAACCAAACAAATTGCTGATAAGATGATTGAACTCAATGGAGAAACGGCACCTAATGCAATTTTCTGCGTTGGTGGAGGAAGTCTGATGCTGGGTATTACCAAGTATCTTGCAGATCATATTCACTTGCCTGAGCAAAGAGTCGCACTGCGTAGCATCGCTCACTTAGTCAAAGTAAGACGTTTGGTAGACATCGAAGATAGTCCTGAGATGATTACACCTATTGGTATTTGTATGACTGCCCTTGAAAGTAAATATAGCCAATTTACGTTTGTGCACTTAAATGGACAAAAGGTACAGCTGTTAAATGCCAAAAAGCTTACCATATTAGATGCCATTGTGGCTGCTGGTATAGAACATACAGCTATATTTCCTACAAAAGGTGAAACCCTAATGTTCAAGCTAAATGGCGAGCGCCAGCGCATCAAAGGAGAAAATGGTGTTCCTGCTGAGATTTGGTTAAATGGACAGGTGGCGACGATTCATGATCATATTCAAGATAACGATGACATTCATGTTGAATTAGCTACCCATGGTAAGCCAGCAACTGCATATGTGCATGAATATTATAAGCCCAAAAAGCATATCACATTAGAAGGAAAGAAAATTTCTCTTCCGCTTATTAAGGTAAATGGTATAAGCGTACAAGAGGATTATTGTATCATGCAAAATGATGTGATTGACATCCAAGATGTTTCTACTGTAAGAGAGCTTTTTGAAGCTTTGGATATAGATGCTACTCATAAATTAATTACAATTGATTTTAATGCTGTTGATTTAGACTATGTACTAAAGGATCAAGATGAGCTTCTCATTGATGAATTGAATGGGTCAGGTCCTGCATCAGTGAGAGAAAACGAAAATACCTCTCAGGTAAATGAGGAGGTTTTATCGCAAGATACACCTTTGCAAGAGGCTCGTCATAGCCAAGAAAATTTATACATTATTGTAAATGACCATACCGTTATTTTACCAGCAAGGGATACGGAGTACATTTTGGCAGCGATATTTGATTATATAGATTTTGATTTAAGTAAACCACAGGGGATCATCCAATTAGAGCATAATGGCAAGCCTGGTGCTCTAACAGATGTGATACATGATGGAGATATACTAAAAATTTATTGGAAGAAATAACAGGAGGTTAATCATGAAAGGAATTATTACAGTTTTAGCAAAAGATAAGGTAGGAATTATTTCAAAGGTATGTACTTTTTTAAGTACTAAAAATATCAATATTCTTGATATCTCACAAACTATCGTGCAAGACTACTTTAACATGATGATGGTAGTTGATATTACATCTGTAGAGAAGGATTTTACTCAGGTGGTTGATGAAATGGTGGCTCTTGGAAAAGAAATAGGTGTAGACATTCGTTTACAACATCAAGATATCTTTGACAATATGCACCGCATTTAAGAGATGGGCATAGGAATTTAGCAGAAAGCCTCAAAAGCGATCTATATCAGAAAGGAATAGAATAATGATTTCAAAACATGAAGTACAAGAGACAAATAAGATGATTCAAGAAGAAAACTTAGATATTCGTACCATCACCATGGGGATTAACCTATTGGATTGTGTATCAGATGATATGAATAAGCTTTGTGACAATATATATGATAAAATCACCACTAAAGCAGAGCGTTTAGTAGAAACAGGAGAACTGATTTCAAAAAAATATGGACTTCCTATTGTGAATAAACGTATTTCAGTTACACCGATTGCACTTGTTGGAGGCGCTACTAAAGCTAACTCTTATGTGCCTATTGCAAGGGCACTAGATCGTGCAGCACAAACAGTAGGTGTTAACTTTGTGGGAGGTTTTTCTGCTTTGGTGCATAAGGGAACAACCTGTTCAGATCAGGTGCTTATTGAATCTATCCCTGAGGCTTTAGATGTGACACAAAATGTATGTTCTTCTATCAATGTGGGATCTACCCGTACAGGTCTTAATATGGATGCAATCAAGCGTATTGGAGAAATCATCAAGCTCACAGCAGAGCGTACCAGTGATAGAGGTAGCATTGGATGTGCTAAATTTGTTGTTTTCTGTAATGCCGTAGAGGATAATCCATTTATGGCAGGTGCTTTTCATGGTGTAGGAGAAAAGGATGCCGTGATTAACGTGGGTGTCAGTGGACCTGGCGTTGTAAAAAAAGCATTAGAGAGCGCAAGAGGAGCAGACTTTGAAACTTTATGCGAAACCATCAAACGTACTGCATTTAAGATTACCAGAGCTGGTCAAATGGTGGCTAGAGAGGCTTCTAAGATACTAGATGTACCCTTTGGTATTATTGACCTTTCATTAGCACCTACACCTGCAGTAGGGGATAGTATTGCAGAAATCTTTGAGGAAATGGGACTTGAAATGGCAGGTGCTCCAGGTACAACAGCAGCTCTTGCTATGTTAAATGACTGTGTGAAAAAGGGCGGTGTAATGGCTTCCTCCTATGTAGGTGGTTTAAGTGGTGCATTTATTCCAGTCAGCGAAGACCATGCTATGATTAAGGCAGCTGAGTGTGGTGCCCTTACTCTCGAGAAGCTTGAAGCAATGACCTGCGTGTGTTCAGTAGGACTTGATATGGTAGCTATTCCAGGAGATACTAGTGCAGCAACTATATCAGGTATTATTGCTGATGAGATGGCAATTGGTATGATTAATGCAAAAACAACAGCTGTACGTATCATCCCTGTTATTGGTAAGAATGTTGGAGAGCAAGTTGAATTTGGTGGCCTTTTAGGCTATGCACCAATCATGCCAGTTAATAGCTATAAGTGTGATCAGTTTATTTCAAGGGGAGGAAGAATTCCTGCTCCCATCCATAGCTTTAAAAATTAAAGGTGAGGAGAAATACTTATGTCAGACATTTTAAAACAATTACAGCCTAGGAAAGTATTTGAGTATTTTGAAGTCATTAGTAATATTCCACGTAGTTCTGGAAATGAAAAAGTGATTAGTGATTATATGATGGATTTTGCGGCCTCTCTTGGGTTAGAAGCAAAACAAGATGAAGCCTATAATGTTTATATTAAGAAGCCAGCAACTAAAGGCTATGAGCAGGCACCAACGGTCATACTGCAAGGTCATTTGGATATGGTGTGCGAGAAAAATAAGGATGTTGTACACGATTTTGAGAAAGAGGGGTTGTCACTCTTTGTTGAGGGTGACTATATTGGTGCAAAAGGAACCACTTTAGGCGGAGATAATGGCGTGGCTATTGCTTACCAAATGGCAGTCTTAGCAGATTCTTCGCTAAAACACCCTGCTATTGAATGTTTAATGACTACAGATGAAGAAAGAGGCATGAGTGGGGTGGCTAATCTAAAGCCAGAGTATTTGCAGGGAAAGGTTTTGCTTAATCTAGACACTGATGTAGAAGGCGAGTTTTTGGTAAGTTGTGCAGGTGGGGCAAAAGCTCATCTTACACTTCCTTTAGAAAGGCAAGTCTTATCTAATGAAGAGGTATGCTATAAGCTTACTATTAATGGCCTACGAGGTGGTCATTCTGGAGCAGACATCCATTTTGAAAGAGCCAATGCACATCTACTTATGGGTAGAATGTTAAATGTTTTTAGTCAGCATTGTAAGATAAGAATGATTTCCTTAGTTGGTGGCACAAAGGACAATGTGATTACTAGAGAGTGTGAATGTGTGTTTGCTGTACCTCAAGGAGAAATAGAGACACTCAAGAAGCTTTTCGAGGAAAGATTAAGTGTAATTCAAGGTGAATATAGTGTACAAGACCCAAACATTACTGCTTACCTTGAAGAGACTCAATCTGGTCAAGAAGCACTTAGTATGTCTTCTACTTTAAAAAGCATACAACTCCTTATGGCGTTGCCAAATGGTATAATGGGTTATGACAAACATTTAGATAACCTTGTACAAACTTCATTAAACTTGGGAATACTACAAATGCAGGAAACCAAGTTAGAGCTTGGCATTGCTGTACGTAGTTCTGTAGCTTCAAGAAAACAAGAGATTTTGGAAAAACTAGAGGCAATAAGTCGTGTCTTTCAGGCAGACTTCTATGTAAGAGGAGACTATCCTGCTTGGCAATACCAGCCTAAGTCTCGCATTAGAGAGTTGGCTAGCGCGCTCTACCAAGAAATGTACGGAAGGGCACCTTCTATGACAGCTATTCATGCCGGACTTGAGTGTGGCTTTATCGCAGAGAAATTGCCTCATCTTGATATGATATCCTTTGGACCTGATATTAAACACATTCATTCACCTCAAGAAGTGGTAAGTATTTCATCCATGGCACGCGTGTATGAATATCTTGTTAAACTTTTGGAAAACCTAGTAGCGTATTAAATTTTTGGAGGCTACTTACTATGAAAATTGAAAAGAATAATCACTATTTCACCATCGCCCTATATACCATTGTTACCAGTTTGCTGATTGTGATAGGTACCTTGATGATCTTAAATTTTAAGACAGTATGGCAAGATGTTTGCGAAATAGTAGTGGTTATTTATGGGTTATTAAAGCCGCTTTTCTTAGGCGTGTTGATAGCTTATCTATTAGATCCTCTTGTTGAGTTCTATGAGAAGCGATGTCAGAAAATGAACTGGCATACAATAAAGCCAAATGGTAAGAAGCCATATGTTAAAAAAGAATTACAGCAGGAGAGGCGTTGGCACATGAGAACTGTGCCAACACTTTTTGCATTTATTACAGTTATTCTTATATTTGGATTGTTTATTCTTGTGATTATTGTTAATGTTCAAGAGATTGCTGGAAGCTTCTCTATTCTAAGCGTTAAAGAGAGTATCAATGGATACTTTAGCTATTTTGAACAGATGCTTAAGGATGTTACCCTTTTTATAGAGGAACTAGGCTTTTTTGAAGGACGTATGGGTTTGGTGCAAAAACTCAATGCTTATCTCAATACCTATGTATCGCGCTTATCAGCGGGGTTTATGAACTCATTAACAGCCGTTGGTATCAATACCATGAATGGACTATTGGCTTTTGTCATAGCTTTTTATTTATTGCAGGATAAACAAAGGTGCCTTGCTCTAGTAAATAAGATATGTAGGACTATGATGAATGCCCGTATTCACAAGCATTTTATGACACTGGCACATGATATAGATTATGTTTTTTCTGGATACATTAGAGGACAAATGATAGATTCCTTTATTATAGCAGTTTTAACGAGCTTATTACTGACATTTATTCAACTGGATTTTGCTATTATCATCGGCATTGTGGCAGGCATCTTCAATTTGATTCCTTATTTTGGTCCCATTGTGGGTTTTGTGTTGGCGGTGATTATAGGGATACTGGATCCTAATCCTATGAAGGCTGTATATGGAGCGGGTGCAATATTTGTGCTTCAGCAAATTGATGGATGGATTATTGTCCCTAAGGTAGTGGGAGAAAGTGTGAAACTGCACCCTGTCCTTGTCTTACTTGCGATATTAATTGGAGGTAATCTATTTGGACTTGTTGGGATGCTTTTAGGCGTACCTGTAGCTGCTTTTATCAGATTAGTTCTGTTGAGGTATATGACAGAGATATTCCCTGATGGAGAAGAAGTATTAAAAGAAGAAATCGCTTCTCAAGATAAGGCCATGGCAAACCAATCAGAAGAAGGCAAGCAGAAAAGTGACGTCAAATAGTACAAAGAAAAGTGATAGCAGATCATAGAGATAATCAAAAACCTCCTAGAGTAGATGACTAGGAGGTTTTTGATTATTTTAAGATAACTTTATGGAATACTTTCTTACCCTTTTGAATCATGAGTTCGTTTTCTTTGAATAAAGTAGGAGTAATGAGCATATTTGGATCGGAAATAGGATTTCCATCAAGCTTAATACCATTTTGAGTCACAAGACGTCTACCTTCCGAACGAGAAGGAACAAGGTTCGTTTGTTGAAGTAAAGTTAGGATATCCATGCCTGGCTCGAAACTTTCAACGCGCATTTCAGTGGAAGGAATGGATCCGCCATGGGCACCACCAAAGAAAAGTGCTTTAGCAGCAGTATCAGCTTTTTGTGCCTCTTCTTCACCGTGAACAATCTTGGTAACTTCAAAAGCAAGTTTTTCCTTTGCTTTATTAATTTCGGAGCCTTCTACAGCTGTAAGTGTATTTACTTCCTCCATTGGTATGAAGGTAAGAAGAGATAAGCAACGTTTTACATCAGCATCGGCGATGTTTCTCCAATATTGATAAAATTCATAAGGTGAGGTTTTTTCTGGGTCTAACCATACAGCCCCTTTTTCTGTTTTGCCCATTTTTTTACCTTCACTATTAGTAAGCAGTGAAAAGGTCATTCCAAAGGATTGATCACCATGAAGTTTTCTTACAAGCTCAACACCACCTAGAATGTTAGCCCATTGGTCATTACCACCTAGCTCAAGTTTACAGTTATAGCGACGGTACAGTTCTAAAAAGTCATAAGACTGCATCAACATATAGTTAAACTCTAAGAAGGTTAGGCCCTTTTCAAGGCGTTGCTTAAAGCATTCAAAAGTAAGCATACGGTTAACTGAAAAGTGAACGCCAACTTCTCTTAAAAACTCGATATAATTCAGATTACGAAGCCAATCTGCATTATTAACCATTAGGGCTGCATCATTTTCGAAAGAAATAAATCGTGACATTTGCTTTTTAAAGCAAGCCACATTGTGATCAATGGTTTCAGTAGTCATCATTTTACGCATATCACTTTTTCCAGTAGGGTCACCTACCATGGCTGTACCTCCGCCCAAAAGGACGATTGGCTTATGACCAGCTTTTTGCATATGACTCATAGCCATGACGGTTACAAAGTGTCCTACATGAAGGCTATCTGCCGTTGGGTCAAAGCCTATATAAAAAGTAACCTTTTCTTTTTCTAAAAGCTCTCTAATTTCTTTTTCATGAGTGGTTTGTTCAATAAACCCACGTTCTAACAATACATCCATTACATTCATTATTATAAGCCTCCTGATAATAAAAATTTCATCAAAAAAGAGTTATCTCTTCCCTAAGGACGAGATAACTCGTGGTACCACCTTAATTTACAAACTTAGTTTGCCTCTAGTCGATAACGGCGACAACCGAAAAAATCAGCTCCAAAGTTGTAATTCATACCATCATACGGATGTATTTTCACCAACCATACACTCTCTAAACCGCCTATAATGGTACTACTAAGACTTTATCTTAGCTTTTATGGGTATTTAGTTATTGCTAATAATAGCATACCCCTTCAAACTTTTCAAGTATCCCTCACAAAAATTACCTTGCAAAATGGTTTAAAATCATTCACAATGTTAATGAATAAGTATTTATAGAATGACAGATGGAGTTGTATGTAGAGGTGAATATGTTAGAAGTAAACAAAAATGACCAGTTGGCGATGCTAGGGTGCTATCAAGTAGGGGATGCTACTTATTTTAGTATCTATGCAACACGTGCCTGGGCAATGTTATTAGAAGTATATGAAACTGAAAATAGTAGCTTGCCTGTTGCAAGAAAATTGATATATAAAAATGAGTGTCATAAGGAAAACGTTTTTTCAGCATATTTTTCAGGAAACAAGAAAGTAAGCACTTACGTATGGAGAATGGTAAATGAAGATTATTCTTATTCACCATCTATTTTAGATCCTTATGCAAAAAAAGTGGTCCATTTTGAAGGAGATTGGCGCAATATTATTGGTGATCAATTGCCTTATACTGTGCCAAAGCCACACATCCCATGGAAAGATACCATTCTATATGAGCTTCATGTAGGTCATTTTACGTATTTGGACCAGTCGATAGCCCCCTCTCAAAGAGGTACTTTTTCTGGACTTTCACATAAACTAGCCTACTTGAAGGAATTAGGTGTAACGAGCATAGAGTTACTGCCTATCTTTAAATGGAATCGAGCTACCCTTAAGAATAGACACACACACACAGGTGAATTGTTAGAAGATGTGTGGGGATATAATCCCATCAGTTTTTTTTGTATAGATGAACGTTATAGTGAAAGGAAGACCAGTCAAGGTGCACTGGCAGAATTTAGGCAGTTAGTTGAGAAAGCACACCAGTTAGGTCTTGAGGTTATTTTGGACGTGGTATATAACCATACAGGTGAAGGCGGATATGATGGTTTTTCATTTCATTTTAAGACACTTGCGCCAGAAGTTTATTATAAATATGATGATATGGGGCAATATCTAAATTGCTCAGGAACAGGAAATACTCTGAATACCAATCATCAAGTAGTTAAAGATCTTATCATAAGTAGCCTGGTTTACTGGTCATCGGAAATAGGTGTTGATGGTTTTCGTTTTGATTTGGCATCTATATTAGGGCAAGATGAGAAGGGAAGGTGGCTCAAGCATTCCTTACTTCATGAAATAGCCGAGCATCCTATTTTGTCTAAGGTAAAATTGATTAGCGAAAGCTGGGATGCAAAGGGGAGTTATGATGTTGGAAGAATGCCATTACCTTTTAGAGAATGGAGTGATTACTTTAGGGATAATATGCGCAAATTTGTCAAAGGTGATCAAGGGATAGTAGAAGCCATTTCAGATTGCTTGATGGGAAAAGAGATTTATTTTGCAAACCCTAAAAAGAATAATGTCCATGCCATTCATTTTATGACTGCCCATGATGGATTTACCATGTGGGATTTACTATCATACAATGAAAAGCATAATGAGGTAAATGGTGAAAGCAATCGGGACGGACATAATGCAAATTATAGTTACAATTGGGGAGAAGAAGGTGAAACAGAGAATCAAGCGATTTTAGAGGCAAGAAAAAGAGGCATGAGAAACCTTATGAGTCTACTTTTACTTTCGCGGGGTGTACCGATGCTCCTTATGGGAGATGAGATAGCCCGTACACAAAAGGGCAACAATAATGCCTTTTGCCAAGATGACGAAACAGTATGGGTAGATTGGAATATGATTAAGACGTTTGAAGAAAACTTTTTGTTCACTAAGAAGGTGATTCACCTTAGAAAAGAACTGGATTACTTTAAACAAGACAATGAAGATGCCTATGAGATTAGCTGGCATGGTATACAATATGGAAAACCCGACAGATCTTATTATTCTAGAAGTATTGCTTGCCATATTCAAGGCAAAGAAAGCTTATTTATGGTTGCAAATAGCTATCACGATTGCTTACAGTTTGAATTGCCGCCCACCCATGACAAGTGGCTCTGTTTAATTGACACAAGCTTTCAAAAGCAACCAGCTGATGAAGCCATCATAGATGAGAAATGCTATGTCGTACAGCCATATAGTATCTGTTTGTTTAAAGCAATCGAAGCAAATCAACAGCGTATTTCTATCGAAAATAGTGAAGAAAGGGCATGAGCTAAGTAGTAGCTTGTGTTTTTTTGCTGATTATAGGTAAGTAGTGTATAATACGAATAATGATATAAGAAAAATCAGGATAGCGAAGGAATAGAATCATGAATATAAAGTTTGAACCAGCAAAACAAAAAGATATACAACAACTAATTGAAGTGCAGAATAAAGCCTTTTATCCAGATTACATAAAGTATGGACAATGTCCTGGTTATGCTAAAAGCGAAGAGAGTATGCTAGATACCATCACGCATACAGATACATTTAAAATCATGGTAGATGATGTTGTAGTAGGAGATATCATCGTTAGAAAAAAAGTTGAGCATGACTATTTTCTGGGCTGTCTTTGTGTTATTCCGGAGTATGAAAATAAAGGAATTGGAGAAAAAGCCATGGCATTTATTGATGCCTATTATACAGATGTAACACGTTGGAGCTTAGTAACACCTGCTGATAAAAAGCGTAACCATTATTTTTATCAAAAATGTGGATTTGAGATTACAGAATCCATTATGGATGGCGATGTTCAGCTAGTGACATTTGTTAAAAACGTAGTATAGAAGAAAAAAGCAAGTCGTTATTTTGTAGGGGGGTATTATGGAGCAAATACATTTAGATAAGATGCAACAAACAGGCATGACTATTATGATTTTTGTGGAAGGGACGATACTAAATCCAAAATCATGGCTTACGCTCTATCATCATCGTTCCTATGTGCCGACTCAAAATAGCGTTGAAATGATAAAAAGCTGGTACAAGCAAGGAGCAAATATTGTTTACTGCACATCACGCAGAAATAAACAGGCATATGATATAGCTAGTTTACTAAAACAGTATGGTTTTGTGGGTAGTAAGCTTTGTTACCGAAGCCGTGGTGAGAAATACAAACAAATAGTAGAGGCGATAGAACCAGCTATTTTAATTGAAGACGACGCCAAAAGTATTGGTGGCGCATGGCAAAGGTGTATCACTTATGTTTCACCGGAAATAAAAAAGAATATTACCTCAATTATTGTCCCTGAATTTAAGGGGATTGCCCATTTATCACTTGATATCAATCTCTTAAAGACGCCAATTACAAGATAGCCTTTGACATCACCAGGTAGTATAAGTCACCAGTCTCCTAAGTCAATGCCATAAGCTGTGCTCATTCACTAGAATGTATGGATAAATGAGAGGGTAAAGAAACACACATAAGCTTTAAACTATGTAAGCATAAAATAAGGGCTGTTGCACTAATGGATTTACCTATAAGATATGGCCGTGATATAAAACGAGCACATGATCTTGTAGTATTTATTCTTAGTGCAACAGCCCATTGTTTGTAATAAAGCACTCACCAATATATTCTTTATGGTAAAGGCGTCATCGGCTGATTCGTATATATTGCATTATGCAATAAGATAAGGCATGAGGTGACCTGGTAGATCTTTTTCTGTGCAAGATGCACCAATAACAAACTCAACATGATATCTATCAGAGAGTAGCTTTAGTTTGTCAAATAGGTCAATTAATTCTTCCATATTGCAATGGGAGAGTTTAACGAGTTCATCAATAAAGACAACTTCGATATCATGGTTAGCAGATAGAATGCCACATAAAAAACTGAGGAAATCGCTTTGAGATTTTAAGGGAAAGGTGGAAGCTTCGATTAGACGAATATGATGAGATAGTGCATAACGGTGAGTATTGGTGTTGTCAATATAAATTGCGTGCCCCTTGAGTGTACCTACTGTTTGATTAGCAGCCTCAATCATTTTCTTGGTTTTGCCTTCACCAGTTCTTCCAGTAATAATTTTGATCGTACACATCACCTCTTAATAGTTTTTTATTACTATATTTATTCGATTTTTCTATCTAAATACCTCTTTTTATTA
>JAEXBC010000169.1 GCA_023457875.1 Bacillota bacterium
GAATATAATTGTATCAGATCAAATAAACATCATATCTGATTACCGGAATGCTTATCTTGTTGTAGCTGGCGCTGAAGTAGACGAAGAGACTGCAAAAACACTTAAATCAAAAGGCATATTAAACTTAAAAGGAAAAGATGGCTCAGTTTCATGGCTTATTAAGAACATTGACTCAACCTATATTGATGCAATGATAAAAGAAATCAAAGATGATATGTATTCAATCTGCAATCATATAGACGGTCAGGAAAAACTTCAGTCAAATACATCCGGTGTTGCGCTCAGAACAAGGCTGATTTTCCTCGAGCAACGTTGTAAAACAGTTTTTGATGCAATAAGTGATACGATTTTTGACCGTATTAAGTTTCTTTTTCAGTTCTTAAAACTCAAAAATAAGAATTATGACTGGAAAGATATTACTGTAACTTTCAATCCCTGTGTTCCGCAGGACTTGGCATTTATAGCGCAGGTTTTAACTCAGCTTGATGGTAAGATTAGTCTTGAGACTGCATTATCACAGATACCTTTCATTGAAAATCCTGCAAATGAAATAGCAAAACTGAAAAAGGAACGTAGCGAAATGGATGAAATTGACCTTGATAGAATTGAGAGTGTTTAACCATGAGTAACGGTTTAAATAAAGAAATTCTTGGTATTAAGACCGATTCTGAAAAATTTGCTGTGCAGCAATCGAAAGAATTGTTCAAAGCCTATAAGCGAAATTTGGATGATGTAAGGCAGCAATTAGCTGATATTGCTTTAAAATACACTGTTGATGGCAAGCTTAATGTTTCTAGTCAACAGCGATATACTATTTTGAAAGAACTGGAAAAGCAGCTTATAAAGCAAGCAAAGGAATTAGGCGAAAAAGGTATTGAAGTTACAACAGATACACTAACCAATGTTTATACAGAATCTTTTTATAAGACCGCTTATGCCATCGAAAAAGGCATTTCCTCATCGATTAATTTTGCTATACTCAAACCTGAGTTCGTAAAAGCCGCTGTAAATGCTCCTATTGAGGGTAAAACATTTAGTAGTAGGATTTGGAATAACACGTCGGACTTAGCATCCAGAGTTAAAAGAGATGTAGAAAAAGCCTTGATTCAAGGCCAATCACCTGAAAAGTTGGCAAGGCAAATAAAAAAAGACTTCGGAAGTGCTGCATATCAGGCTAAACGAGTGATTAATACCGAAACCGCCAAGGCAGTATCGGCAGCGCAGGATGAGATCTATCAATCAAGTGGGGTTGTCAATCAAGTAATGTGGGATGCCACATTAGAAAATAATACCTGTGATGAATGTGCCGCTTTAGATGGTAACACATGGGATATTAATGAATCCCATCCTTCTACACCTCTGCATCCATCATGCCGCTGTTGCTGTATCCCTGTTGTGGAAGGATGGAAACCTTCCAATAAGCGTGAGAATGTTGTTGATCCCAAAACAGGAGAAAAGAACATAATTGACTATTCAACTTATGATAAATGGAAAGAAAGCAGAAATATTTAGGAGTTGAAAATATTTGAATAATATCGGCAAAAATAAATTAACCCAAAAGCAGCTTAAAAAGATGAGAGAACGGTCAAGATTTAATGTTGAAACGATTAATGACTTTATATCAGCAAAAAATATGACTGATTTCGGGCATATTTGTGATAGCTGCATCAATAAGCGTGATTGTTTAAAGCGGCTTGGAGCTATTATTTTAAAATGTACAGATTACAGACAGCGTTTCAAAAAAGATTATAGGAGATAAATCTAACTCAGTATCAATATGGTATTGGGCTATTTTTATATATTACAAAACAATCGTACTTAATAGACTGGAAAGGTATATTAAGGACAGAAGGAGATTTTATAAATGGAGTTTAAAGAACTAACAGCAGAACTTGAAAAATTCAAGGATACAGAGGATTACAAAAGCTATATTGGCGGTCTACCTATGACAGCGGATAGAGTAAATTCGTTTTTAGAAACTGAGGATGGGAAAAAATACATTCAACCAATTTTGGATAAATACCATTCCAAAGGACTTGAAACATGGAAAACAAACAACCTATCAAAATTGATTGATGAAGAAATCAAGAAGAAGTATCCTGATGAAGACCCTAAATCACTTGAAATCAAAAAGCTTCAGGCAGAATTTGAATCTATAAAGCGTGAAGCTGCTAGAAAAGATTTAGCCAATAAAGCTTTAAAGATTGCTACTGAAAAAGGACTTCCAGTAGAGATGATTGATTTTTTGATTGGCGAGGACGAAGACGCCACAAATGCTAATTTATTAACTTTTGAGAAAGTCTTTAATTCTAAGCTATCGGCTGGAATTGAGGCTAAATTAAAAGACAAATCATATATCCCACCTAATAGTGAGGGAGATCAACTAACTGGCGTTGAAAAAGCCTTCTATGATAAAAACCCAAGTTTAAAAACTAATAATTAAATAATAAAGGAGATTGATTTATATGGCACATACAGCACAGGAAAGATATAGCACACTTGTTGATGCAAAACTTCGTAAAACTCTTATTACCAAGGATAATGTTATTTTCAATACCAATTATGAGGGTGATCCCAAAGCGGGAGCAGTAAAAA
>JAEXBC010000170.1 GCA_023457875.1 Bacillota bacterium
GACTATACAAGGCTTACTGGCAAGGGCTAGAAAGACGCCAGAGGAGATTCAGTATATCTATGCAGGGGACTTACAAAATCAAGTGATAGCCAGTACCTTTGGCATTAAAGATTTTAATATTCCTTTCTTCGGTTTATATGGCGCTTGTTCCACCATGGGAGAGTCCATCGCATTAGCGAGTATGAGTATTGCAGGAGGAATGGCAGATTTAGTGATCGCGGGGACTAGTAGCCATAACTGTGCAGCTGAAAAGCAATTTAGATTTCCTCTAGAATATGCGGGTCAAAGGACAGAAACTCAGACCTGGACAGCTACAGCAAGTGGCTTTGTACTCCTATCTAGATGTGGTGAGGGACCAAGGGTAACCAGTATTACCCCAGGCAAAATTGTAGATTTAGGTGTAACAGATACCTTTAACATGGGAGCAGCCATGGCACCTGCAGCCGTGGACACCATTTTAATGCATTTAGAAGACACCCATCAAAAGCCTAGTGATTTTGATGCGATTATTACAGGAGATTTGGGGAAATGTGGGTATGATATTGCAATAGACTTAGCCAATCGCTTTCATGTTGACTTAAGTGGTGTACTGCAGGACTGTGGTAAGATGATTTATGATGAAAGTCAAGGAACGAACTGCGGAGGTAGTGGTTGCGGTTGTCTTGCTTCTGTTTTTTCAGGTTATTTTTATAAGCAGCTTATTTCTAAAGCCCTTAAAAAAGTTTTAATTGTCCCAACAGGTGCACTTATGAGTCCTGGAAGTACGCAGCAGGGAAATACCATTCCAGGTATTGCCCACGCTGTATGCATCGAAACAAAGTAGGAGGTAGAAAATGGACATTTTAATGGAATATATAAAATGCTTTGTTGTAGGCGGTTTGATTTGTGTAATAGGCCAAGTTCTTCTTGATCGGACCAAATTAACAAATGGTAAGATTATGGTTATTTTTTTAATAGCAGGAGCTATTTTGCAAGCAATTGGTATGTACCAGCCTATTGTGGACTTTGCAGGAGCAGGAGCTACGGTTCCTATTTCGGGCTTTGGATATGGACTAGCAAAGGGTGCCATAGAAGAAGTTGAAAAGACAGGTATAATGGGAGCTCTTTCAGGAGGCATTACTGCAACAGCTTCTGGGATTACCGCAGCTATTGTATTTGGTTACTTAGCCGCTTTGATGGCAAATCCTAAAAGTAAGTCATAGCGTAAAAAATCTTACAAGGCTATTATGTACATAGAGCATGATAGCCTTTTAGTAGTGGAGGGGTACATAGCATAGATTAAGCCACAGAGGAAATAGAATAAAGAGCAAGTGGCTCTTTGCAAAGTCAGAGTTTTCTTTTAAAATAAAGTATATCGTATTTTAAAGAATTGTATGGAAACCTTGCCTGAGTATGATGTATAATAGGTGCTATATGATTAAAGGAGATGAAATCATGAAAAATGAGATTTTGGAGCTATTGGAAGGTAATAGTAGATTAACAGCAGAAGATATAGCAGTGATGATTGGTAGTGACGTAACCACTGTCGCCAAGGCCATTAAGGAACTGGAAGAGGCTCAGGTGATTTGTGGATATAATACACTCATCAATTGGGATCATACAGATAAAAAAGATATTGTGACGGCCCTTATTGAAGTAAAGGTTACCCCTCAAAGAGGAGAAGGTTTTGATAAGGTAGCAGAGCGTATATATAATTATAAAGAAGTAAAGGCAGTCTATTTGATGTCAGGTGGCTTTGATTTTACGGTGATTATTGAAGGGAAGACCATGAAAGAAGTCGCTTTATTCGTAGGACAAAAGCTTGCGCCATTAGAGTCGGTATTAAGTACCGCCACACACTTTGTACTTAAAAAATATAAAGATTATGGTGTCATATTTGAAAAAGAAAAAAAAGATGAGAGGATGATTGTATCACCATGATAAACTATGAAGAAATAATGGTAAAGCGTGTTCAAGAGGTACCTCCTTCAGGTATTCGTAAATTTTTTGATATTGTCAATGAAATGGGAGATGCAATTTCTCTTGGAGTGGGAGAACCTGATTTTGATACACCTTGGCATATTCGCGAGGAAGGCATCTATTCTTTAGAAAAAGGAAAAACCTTCTATTCTGCTAACGCAGGACTATTAGAATTACGACAAGAAATCTGTCGTTATATGGAAAGACGTTTTCAGCTGAAGTATTCACCTAAAAAGCAAACCTTAGTAACAGTTGGTGGAAGTGAAGCTATAGATATTGCTTTACGTACCCTTGTTAGCCAAGGGGATGAGGTACTCATTCCAGAACCTAGCTATGTCTCTTATAAGCCTTGTACTATTTTTGCAGGAGCAACGCCTGTTATTATTCCAACAAAAGAAGAGAATAAGTTTAAGCTTACAGCAGATGAATTAAGAAGCTATATTACACCACGTACGAAGGTTCTTATTTTACCTTATCCTAATAATCCAACGGGAGCTATTATGGACAAAGAGGATTTAGAAGCCATTGCTCAGGTCATTAGAGAAACAAATATTATCATTCTATCTGATGAAATTTATGGGGAACTTACATATGGAGAAAAGCATGTATCTATTGCTAGCATCGAAGGTATGTATGAACGCACCATTCTTATTAGTGGATTTTCTAAGGCCTATGCTATGACAGGCTGGCGTTTAGGTTATGTACTGGGGCCTGAGCCACTTATTAGTGTGATGACTAAGATTCATCAATTTGCTATTATGTGTGCGCCTACCACGAGTCAGTATGCAGCGGTTGAGGCAATGAAAAATGGTGACGAGGATGTAGCCATGATGTGCGATAGTTATAATAGGAGAAGACGACTCATGGTAGAGCACTTTAGACAGATGGGACTATCTTGTTTTGAACCTGAAGGGGCATTTTATGTTTTTCCTAACATTCAGAAAACTGGCATGACCAGTGAGGTGTTCTGTGAACAACTCCTCAAAGAAGAAAAGGTAGCGGTTGTACCTGGTACAGCCTTTGGTGATAGTGGAGAAGGCTTTATTAGGTGTTCTTATGCTTATTCTGTAGAAGAGTTAAAGGAAGCGCTTAAGCGTATTGCTCGTTTTGTAGCTCATCATATAAAAGCATAAAAAAAGAACTGTTGCATACGTCTGCAGACTTATAGATACAAAGGCGTTATGCAACAGTTCTTTTTTGAATCATGGTTTTTCTTGACACTCAGGGCAAACACCATAAAAATAAAGTTGTTCATTTAAAAGCTTATAGGTTGTTAAAGCAGATACTTCATCTCTTAGCTCGGCTACTTGTTTAAATTCTGGTACATCCATTACAGATTTGCATACTGTACATTGTATATGTGCGTGGTTAGAAGCATCGGCATCGTAACGATAATGATCTTCACCAAGATTAAGTTGTTGGATTAAACCATGTTGTACAAAGGCATCTAAGGTCTTATAGACAGTGGCTAAGCTCATGGTTGGATGTTCATCAATTAAGCTATTGTAAATGGTCTCAGCACTTGGATGACTCGAGGTTTGTCGTAGCATTTTAAAGATTGAGAGACGTTGAGGTGTTACTTTTAGATGGTGCGCTTTAAGTATTGCGGTTAATTGTAACATAAAATCCCTCCTAGTTAATAATTAGTATTATCTAATTTATATTGTAGTATAAATGAAAATAAACTTCAAGTGAAAATTGGTAAATGTAATAGAAATATATGGGTGAAAGGAGTAATGAGGTGAAATATATTGCTGCGTTACTGATGCTAATTGATCATTTTGGGATGCTATTCTTTCCTACACAGTTTATTTGGCGTATTTTAGGACGTTTATCCATGCCATTATTTGCCTATGGTATAGCCACAGGTTATAAGCACACCTCGAATTTAAAAGCTTATATGTGGCGTATGGGAATATTTGCATTTATTTCAGAAATACCTTTTCTATGGATGATTAAATCTGCCTATGTTTATGGATTTGGCCTTAATATTGGGTTTACTTTTTTAGGAGCTCTTTTCGTGCTCTACCTATTGGAGCAAATGAATACAGTAACTGGTATTGAGAAAATAGGACTTCTCTTAAGCATTGGCCTAATAGGTTATATGTCAGAACGTTTTCATGCAGATTATGGCATATATGGCATCCTAACAGTGGTTGTCTTTTATGAATATGCCATTCGTAGGCAAAGCGCAGCAAGTGCATTTAGTGGTTTTGCAATACTCACCCTTATGGAATCCATTTTATTTCAAAATTCATTGCAGGTTTTTGCAATGGGAGCGATATTTCTTATTGAACCTTTGCAAAAGCTTAAATGGCGGGCAAGTCGTTACTTTTTCTATCTTTTTTATCCAGTCCATATGTTAGTTCTGTGTAGTATTAAATTGATGTACTAGAAAGCTTATAGGCTATCTATATATCATGCATACTATTTATAAAATGGCTCATAATAGTTTTATACACAAAGTGGCATCTGAACCAATATCCAGATACCTGTATATGAAATTGACATTAGGATGAAAGATAGAGGAGATTAACAATGAGCAATAAAAAAACGCCATTATCAGGTAAAGATAATCAGAGATTAAATAACAAAGATATAAGGAATAACGAAATCACCTTTCCTTTAGCTGATGAGAATGAAACAATAGAAGCAGGTAATCTAACCATTCCTTCCGAAGAAGATGTGATTCATGCTAAAGAATGGGTGGATAAGGGTAGTCGATTATAGGTGAAAAGTAGACAAAGTTTTTAGATGGCTTAGGAATCTAAAAACTTTGTTTTATTTTATGGAAAAATCTTGAGAAGAACTATTAAATACGTTAAAATAAAGGTATTGCACAGAATATGTTTAAAGACAATAAAAGAATATTATAGATTTTTAGGCTTAAATACTGAAAGGAGTGTCAGTTATTATAGAATAACTGATTAAAAAATGAAGAATAGGAAATTGAATAAAAAAAAGAATCCACTTTTTTCCGATAGACTTTTTGTTTTAGCCCTTATTGTAACAGGTATGTTTGTTATCATTACCTATCAATTTTATAAGTTACAGGTGATTGAGCACACAGCTTATGAAGAGGAATTAACTGCCACTGTTCAAAAGCAAGTCGAAATTCCTGCCATCAGAGGCTTCATTTATGATCGTTATGGAAAACCCCTTGCTATTAATAAGCCAGTGTATGTACTCAAAATGGACCCAGAGGTTATTTTTAAGAGCAAAGATTTAAAACGTGAAATGAATCAAATCTTATTAAATGTAGCTAATCTGTTAGAAGAAAATGAAAAAGATAAAGAAAATCCCTATATTGATAATATGCCTATTACAAAAACAACTCCCTTTGAGTTTACTGAAGATGAACAAAGTATTAGGACATTTATTACCAATTATGTACCTTATGATGATCAAAAACATAAAGAAGAGATTTATAAATACACACCCACTGAGCTTATTCATTATCTTAGGGGAGAGAAAGTCTTTAATTTAGATGAAGGTATTAGTGATGAGGATGCCAGAAAGATTTTAGCTATGCGGCTTGAAATCTCTAAAACCTCCTATGAAAAGTTTAAGAAGGTAATACTCGCTGAGGATATTTCTATGAAAACCTTAGCTACCATTGAAGAGAATCAATCCCAATTTCCAAGTATTATGGCTGAGGTAGAATCTCAACGTCAATATACTTATGGAAAAGAGTTTGGCAATATCTTAGGTTATACAAGAATGATTACCGAAGGTCAATACGAATCCTTAAAGGACCAAGGGTATGAAAAGGATGATATTGTTGGACAAGTGGGTATTGAAAATACTATGGAAAAGGAGCTTAGGGGTAAAAAGGGGAATAAGATTATTGAAGTAGATAACATAGGTATAACAGTGGACACCCTACAGGTAGAAAAAGCTAAGGCAGGTAATGATGTGTATTTAACCATTGATTCGCAGTTGCAACTAGAGGTCTATCGTGCTTTAGAGAAAAGGCTGAGTGAAGGAATCATCAGTCGCTTGCAGGGAAAAGAAAAGACAAAGCCTCTTACAGGGCGTGAAGTGCTTATTTCCATGGCTAAAAATAATCAGCTTGATTTTAAGAAAATGAAATTAGCTCCTAATGATAGTATGCAAAAGCAATTATATGCTAAGGTAGAATCTAGCTATCAGCTTGCCCTAGAAAAGCTCAACAAGGAGCAGGCGGCGCTTCCTGAGGAAGAAAGAAAAACACTAAGCATTCAAGAGCATTTTGCAAGTATGCTTGATAGTGAAGAAGAATTCATTTCAAATACTGAGCTTTTATTAGCACTAGCAGAGCAAAAGAGTTTAAAACTCGAAGAGGAACAAATACAAAATATTAGAGCAGGTAACTATGTTTCTGTAGAATCCATTATTATTTCACAGCTTGAAAGTGATAAGCTAAAGCCAGATCAGATGGCTATTGCACCCTTTAGTGGGTCTGCTGTTGTAGTGGATGTGAATACGGGAGAGACTTTGGCTGTTGTGGGTTATCCCTCCTTTGATAGTAATGAATTTACTCAGAATTTTAACTCCATTTATAGAAAACTTCACAATAATGTGGATGAACGTAACATAGAGATTAATCGTGCCTTAAAAACTGCAAAAGCCCCTGGTTCTACCTTTAAAATGCTTACGGCAGTAGCAGGATTAGAGGAAGGGGTAATTACGCCTGATATACTTATAAATGATACAGGCGTTTATACAAATGTTGGTAAGGATGGACC
>JAEXBC010000171.1 GCA_023457875.1 Bacillota bacterium
ATCCTTATGACGATTCACTTAAGTAATCTGCTACTATAACATTTCTTGCGCCATTTTCTTGAAGTGAAGGGAAACAACGGTTCCTTCTCCTACTTTACTCCTAATTTCTATCTTTCCTCCATGTAAATGCATCAATTCTTTTGCAATAGCCAGTCCCAGACCTGTCCCTCCCATTTTTCGCGATCTTGCCTTATCTACTCTATAAAATCTTTCAAAAATGCGGGCTAAATCCTCCTCTGGAATGCCGATTCCTGTATCAGCTATTTCAATACAAATGTGCTCCTTGTCACTTGCCATACTGAGTTTGATAATGCCAGGCTCAATACTGTACTTAATAGCATTTGACAAAATATTATGAAGGATTTGTCTAATACGAGAAACGTCCCCCATAATATAATATTCTTTCTTTTCATCATAAGCTACCTGTAAGCGGTGCCCCTTATTTTTCATGTGAATATGCTGTGCTTCTAGCACTTCTTCAACAAGTGGCTTAAGGCTAATAGGTACCATATTTAGCTGAATCTGCTTATTATCAATACGTGAAAGCTCCAATAAGTCCTGAACCAAGGCAGTCATACGATCCGCTTCTTTTTCCATAACCTTTAAGAAATGAATTGCTGTATCTCTATCCTCCAATGCACCATCTAGTAGGGTCTCGGTATAGCTCTTTACAGTGGTAAGAGGCGTCCTAAGTTCATGAGAAACATTGGCAACAAATTCTTTTCGCATTTCATCTAGCTTTTGCTGTTTCGTGACATCTTGAATGACCACCACGAGTCCATCTGGCTCTTTTTTGGCATTCATATAAATATCGAAATTCATTTTTAAATATTTATCCTCAAGGATTAAGGTTTCATCTGTGCTTTCCTCAGCCTTTCCAGCTAAGAGCTCCTCAAAATCCAGAGAAAGCCCTAGACTCTCAAATATTTCATGAAAGTTAGGTGACATATGGGTAGCGCCTATAATTTCATAGCACACAGAGTTCACGTGAATGAGTAGCCCCTGCTTGTTAAACGCCATAACCCCATCTGCCATGTGCTCAAAGATCTTTTCCAGCTTATTCTTCTCACTGGTCACGACCTCCATGGTGCTACTTAACTGACTCGCCATATAGTTAAAGCTTTGAGTCAGCTCACCAATCTCATCAGAAGCCTCCACAGGAATACGACTAATAATATTGCCTGCTGCCAATTTCTTTGAGTTGTTGGTAAGGGCTTTAATAGGTGAGGTAATCATATTAGAGAAAACAATACCACATATACCGGTAATAAACATGGCTATTACAAGACCAATGGCTATGGTTCTCATAATGCTTAGCATATTGCCGCGTATATCCTCCATATCAGCTTGGATATAGATGATTCGCTCAATTTCACCTTCGTCATTTAGGATGACTCTGGCATGATCAATGTAGGAATTAACAATAAAAGAGGAAAAATGACGGATAGGCGCTGTAGCTGATTGCTTGGTATCAATGGCTCTTATCACCACTTCCTCCTTAATAAACTTACCCTCTCTAAAGGCCTCGTCTTTTCCAGTGCCAATCTCCACCTGTCCCGTTGGTGTCAAGCTACAGATGACATACCGCTCCCCCACTTGATTGCCCAAGTCGTCGAGCTTCCAATTGCTCCTTTGCACAATCGTTTCAGCCATGTTTTGAATAGTGTCTTGTTCGCTTTCACAGTATTTTGTTTCCGTACGGTAGACAATATAGGTTCCGCTAACAAGCATAATGATGATGATTGTACACAAATAAATCAAAACAATTTTAATCTGGATGCTGATTTTCATAGTTAGCCTCTAAAATAGTAGCCTACACCTCTTTTAGTTAATACATAGCTTGCTTTAGAGGCATCGTCTTCTATTTTCTCTCTTAATCTTCTAATAGTTACATCCACCGTTCTTACATCACCATAATACTCATATCCCCAAACCTTCTCCAAAAGTTCTTCTCTAGAAAAGACCTGTCCCTTAGCATTCCAAAGAAACTTCAAAAGCTCAAATTCTCTTAGGGTTAAGTCGATTACTGTTCCTGACTTAGCTACTTCATATTTCTTTAAATCCATGGTGAGGTTATCTTCTTTGAGTAATTCACCGTTTTCTTCTACCTTAGGCGTATCTGAGTGCTTTCTTCTAAGCATTGCCTTGACCCTAGCCATCACCTCTCTGACGCCAAAGGGTTTAGTCACATAGTCATCTGCCCCAAGCTCAAGTGCTAAAACCTTATCAATCTCATCTGCTTTAGCTGAAATCACAATAATTGGAACATCTTGAAGCTGTCTCACTTCCTTACAGATTTCAAGACCATCCTTTCTAGGCAACATGATATCCAGAAGTACTAAGTCTAAGTCCTGACTTTTAATCAGCTTTAGGCCATCTTCCCCATCATATGCTGTATAGACCTCATAACCCTCTTTTTCTAAATTATATTTAATAATATCTGAAATCGCCTTTTCATCTTCTATAATCGCAATACGTTGCATGATAATCCCCCTATCTCTTTTAACATCTCGTTTTCTTCGTTATTTTAGTTTGCCTACTGGGTTAAATCGTCACCCTCTTTAGCCCCCGGTGCTTCATCTTTCTCCTGCTTTTCAACGATTGAAAGGGGCAGAAGAGGCTGATTCATATTCACCTCAATCACTTGTCCAATACGGATATTGGCATTTTCAGAAAGGGAGTTGTTGGCAGAAATGATGTTTTCCACTGTAGTATTATACCTATTTGCAATACCTGAAAGGGTATCTCCACTTTTTACTTCATATTCTAATTTTTTTGGTGTAGTGGTGGTACACTTTTGAACTAACTTCTCCATCGAAATAAGCTCTGACTCTTTAGCAAAAACGTCCTTTAACTCTACCTCCTTGCCAAATTCCACCTCCACGTCTACCTCTCCATAATACTTCTTCTTAAGCTCCTCTTTAAGACTCTCTAGCTCTTTTTCTGAAGAGATAATGGCAACAAACTCACCTTCAACATATAACTCCTTAAAGCCTATTAAAATATCCATATTCTTTCTCATATAAGAAATCAAATAAGTTGGGTCAATATAATCTTTTTTGCTGGCACGATATTTTTTTAGATACAAATCTTCTTCAAACTGCACCTCTGAGCCATAGATATCCTTTAGCTGTGTAATGACAGTTTCCTTTGCACCTTCAATCACCTTGATGTCCTTTATGGCACCAATCACTTCTCCATCTATACTAATCTGATAGGCATTCGGGCGCATAGCTAGAATAACACCCACTACTACAGCTATGATAACAGCTACGATTGTTATGCGTTTATCTAGTTTGATGCCCTTTCCTTTTTTCCTGGTAGAATGTAACCGAATAACCTTTTGTTTGGTTCCTTTTGCCACTATACTTCTCCTTTCAACACACTAAAAACTTGCAAAAAGGAGACACAACGATTCATGTCCCCTTTATGTTTTTATTTGAATTCTACTTAACAATGATAATCTTCTTTGGCGCAGCATCGTCCAAGTACTCATAGGTAAGTACAACATCCATACCCTCCTCGAGTTTTGAACGTGATACCTCAGAACTATTTTTTGTAATGGTCACAGAGTTAGGTATTTGAACACGCTTGTACACCTTGGTTGCACCTGAAATAGGATCGTAGTCAATGAGTACCTCCATGTAATCATTTCCCTTAGAAATACTTTGAATGGTGCCCTTGAAGCTAACACTATTGGTGCCCTTTACAATATCAAGGGATACAACCTCTTTACTTTCAAGAAGCAGTTCCACCTCTTGACCTAAGTGCAAATTACGTATATCAATATACTTACGGGTATTATTGTCATAAATTTCAGTTGCATCGGTTAAAGTGTAGGTAATTGTGTCACTTCCAGTATTGACTACAATTCTTCCTGGTTGAGCCAGATGAATCTCTTTAATAGTTCCTTCAACAGAGCTTTGCTCACCAGTTGCAACAATCTGAGAAATCACATTGCCTTCTTTAGTAAGCTGCACCTGATCACCTATTCTTACCTCACCAATATCTTTACTTTTTTGATTACGTACTAAAGCAGCAGAGTCAGGTACAAATACTGTGCTCTCTATATTTCCACTTTTAATGGTTAGATTATAACCATCTAAAGTCGTTTGTCTAGCAGTCACTTCACCACTATTTAATGAGGTAGTAGTGCTTCCAGTGTTCACACCACCTACAGTTACACTTCCAGTTCCTTTAATGGCATTAATAGAAGTAACCGTATTGCCTTCAACACTTGCTACCACCTTATCCCCTGCACTTAACTGACTTGCTGTACTGATTGCACCATTTAATGTGACAGTACAATAATCTCCTAGCAGACATACCTTGCTTGTACCATCTGCAAGGGTAATGCGCACGATATTGCTGGTAATATTTTGAGACAGGGTACCTGTTACTGAATTAGAGTCCGTATTAACTGGCTGATTCACGTTTGTATTAGTATTAGCGCCTGATACTAACTTCATACTTGTAACATATTCTGTGCCGGCTTCTAACTGAATGGTAACTAATGCTGTGCTATCTACAGGGATATCTGAAATGGCTATGACACTTCCATTTGCATCTGTTACTGGGGTTGTATTTTTGATGCTATAGTATGAACTGTTTCCATTTCTATCTAAGTACAAATAAAATTCGGATGCATTTTTTGCAAGTACCTTTTTAACGGTCACACTTTGAGCTGCCGTGCTATCTGTATAGGTAGGTGTGGTAGGAGCTGGTACATTACTTGAAGCTTCCCCTCTAATATTTAAAACATCATTCACCATCTTTGCGCATAATGCCTTTGTAACCACTGTATTAGGATTACAATTACCCTTTGCATCTGGTGTGATTACACCAATGCTTTTTAAGTAAGCCACATAAGGTCTATTCGCTGTAGCAATCATATTTTCATCCTTAAAACCTGTCGTGGTATATGTACTTTTTGCAGTTTCCTCTTTCCCTAACATTCTAACAAGAATCACAGCAAGATTTTGTTTAGTCATCTTAGCCTGAGCTTGAGTATTGCCTGAGGTTGAAATAAATCCGTCAAGACTACTTATATATCCTCTCCCCAATATGTAAGCCACCTGTTGATCATACAGCTTGTCCCACTTACTATACTTTGCCGCATAGCTATCTAGCTTTTGCTTTTGCTTTTGATAGTTCGCCTGAATCTGTTGTTTAAAGTTTTCATCTACATTGGTGGCTACCGCTACATCTACATAACCTGTAGCCCTCGCAATAACATCTGCCACCTCAAAATAAGTCATTTGTTTATCAGGGAAGAACTGTCCCTTACTATTATAAGACACAATCCCCTTTTCCTCTAATTTCACAATTGCAGCATATGCCCAATGATTGGTTTTAACATCCGTTACGACTGCTGCAAAGGTACTGATTGTATATAAACTAGACAAACTAATTGCCACTAAAAACTTCCTAAAATTTCTCAACCTCATTCTCAAATACCCCCTTAATTAAGAATATAAACCTTTACATAATTTTCTACATTACTTATATTCTAAGGTAAAACACCTTAAAATACAATATAAACATTGGAAAAACACAGGATTGTATTATTCTTGTAATCATTTGTAACGTAACAAAAAAGAACGATGACACATCACTCTATGTCATCGTTCTTCTCTTCTTCCTTTTTAGGATTGCCTTTTCGTGCTACTTTGGATACTAACCTTTGCACTACTTTTTATCCAGCACATCCGTTAGTTTGGTGATGCTTTTAGTGAGCTCCTCCATCTTGCCCTCAAATCTAACCAGTAGGTACATGGAGACAACAATGGGAAAGCCAACATTGCTAATTTGGGTTAGAAACTCCTCCATCTGCTATCACCTCTTACGCTATGCTGATGGCTTCAACTTGTTGAAGTACGTACTTAGCGCCTACTACGCTATTTGCTTTGCTTTCCTCACCAAATGCACCTGAGGCAACGATTGCATTCATTGCTGCTGTAACCTGTGCTCCTGTAAGTTCCTCCTTTGGTGCATTTACAGTTAAGGTCGCTTCCTTTCCCTTTTCTGTACCAAAAGTAAGTACAAGGGTTTTCTTAACTAATTCTGCCATAGTTCTTTCCTCCTTTCCTTAAAATTTAGGGCCTTATTACTCCTCAATAAGGGTACTTTCTACAACCTTAGTGATTGCTTCAAGTGGCTGGCTCTCTAGCGTAGCTACTGCCTTACCCATTGCATAGAGCCCCTCATCAGTGGCTTGCTTGTTGCATTTAGTAATCGATTGACTACCTTCTGCAAGCTTTAAGACAACCTTTACATCCTTTAAGTCTGCTGTTACTGCCATGTTTTTCACCTCCTTTACTGCTTATTCACTTACCTATATGTGCTCTAAAAAAACCTTCCCTAGTTTTTATTTTTCTTTTTTACAATCAAAATAGACCACCTCAAAAGTGACCCAAGCTTTTGAGATGGTCTTAGCATGATTAACTTACTTTCATATACTTCTTAAGCTTCTTTAGTGCTGCTCCTTTCTTAAATTCTACCGTTTTATAATCAAGCCCTAGGCTACTTGCAATCTCCTTTAGCCTTCTATTCTCTAGATAAAAACCAATGATAATGTCTCGCTCTATCTGCCTTAGCTTCTCCATTTGTTTCACCGCACGTTCAAAGAGAAGCTTAAGTTCCACTTCTTTTTCTACATTAATCCGCTCATCTATAGCGATAAAACCTTCTTCTCCTTCAAAGAGTACTTCTCTTTTTCTCTTGTTTTGGTTGGACCGCCAACCATATAACCTGATTTTGTAATAGCTCTCAAAGGGTACACCTAGACCCTCATCAAATTTTTCTAATGCACTTTGTAGTTGTAAATAGCATTCTTGTTCCAAATCGTCTTTGTCCAAGCCACTTAGCACCGTTTCCCTTACAAACTTCTTCACAAGAGGGCGCATTTTTTGCCACCATTCATACGATAAATTTCCTTGTTCCTGTACCATGTTCCACCTTTTTTCGGGCTGCAGCCTTTCTTATTTGCGCAACCCAAAGGTATCACACCACTTATTCAATTTGAATTGAACAGTTTTTATCAGTCATGTAATAGTTTCAAAAACTCCCACTTTTTACCTCACTTTTCCTTTTAGTACTTGAAAAATTCTCGCAATAGTTTTATAATTTGCTATATACAAAACGAACACATGTTCGATTACTAAGGAGGTGATTTTTCATGCACTATAACGAAATTGCTGCTCTCATTCCCTTTTACGATACCAACGGACAAAACTCAACTTGTATCTTGCTAAAAGATGGCGCTAAGGAATACGCCAGCTGTTCCATAAAAAATTACATCTATCGTATGCTCTACAACCTACACCTTGATCCAATTGCGGTTCGCCACTGGACCTATCAAATCCTTGGTTGTAAGCTTAATACACCTGTGATTATTGATGACAACCTTATTTTTTTACCTGTCAAGCTTAGAAAAGGCGTTGGCAAGCAAGACGGTTGCTTTGGTTATATC
>JAEXBC010000172.1 GCA_023457875.1 Bacillota bacterium
TTTATTGCCGTAATTCGAGGACAGTGAATGGGTATACTCCGTTTCTCAACCGATTTAGGGCCGATTTAGGGTAATAATAGCCATTAATGGATGGCTAAAAGTGGGTGGGCATGCTCCGCTTTATGCAATAAGATATTTCTTCATAAACCACTTCTTTCATATGGATCTTCATTATCAATCTTATAATAATCATTTAAAATCATTTCCAGATGTTGCCAGCCAACGTGTACTATATCTATAATTTTTCCTGATTTATCTATCAAAACCCCAAAAGGAATGCCTGTTATTGAATATAATTCTCTTATACGTTGGTCATCCTCCTTATTAATAATACATAAGTTAGGCCAGCAATTTTTCTTTTCCCGCAAAACAGATAACCAAGAAGTTCTATTTACATCTAATGAGATTCCTAATATTCGAAAATCTTTATCTCTATATTTCTGAAGTAATCGAAATAGATGCGGTTCCTGGGCACGACAAGGAGCACACCAACTTGCCCAGAAATCTAAGAAAAGCAATTCATATTTACCAATATAATCTGATATTTTATTTGCCTTGCCCAATGAATCAGTCAATGTAAAGTCCAAAAATTGTTTTCCTTTCAACTGCAATCTTTTATTTCTTTTTTCCCAATACTCATATTGAGTTTTGACATCTTCTCTCGATCTATCCCTATCAGATAACATTTCGTAAAGTCGAGCAAAGTATGGATCATCGGAATAGCAAACATCAGCCAAAAAGACGCTCCTACCTAAAGCATTATGTATATATTTCTTTTTAAATGCATACCGATAAGAAAAAAAAGATTTATAGAGCTTTTCTTTTAAAAGAACGTCTTTCTCTATACTAAACCGTTTCCAGAGGACAAAAGAAGAATCTTGAAATATTTTATAATCATCAAGCAATGGAGAGTGAACAGACGGTCTCTTTTTTAACTCAACAAATAAATTTCCTTTTTCTAAAAGTATTTCAGCAGCCAAAACAGTATCGGGATAATTGCCTAAAGAAATAAGTGACTTTTCATATAAATATTCCAAACCTGCGAAATTGAAACGACCGTTCTTTACATAAGTAGAATCTACCGTTCTAATAATATCTCCTGTAAATGTAAAAAGCGTAACCAAAGAGTCATTATACTTTGTATCTACTGTCCCGGAAACTCTAAAACGACTATCTTGCGCACAGAGCTTAAGCGAATACAATAAAACAAGCAATAAAACATATTTATTCCCCATTCTTGCTCTCTCCTTTCTTCTGATAAATTAAAATTCCTTCTCTATACTTTTCACCAAATAATTTAACAGATTCAAAATGAGAGAATGCTCCTCTAACCATAGAATATTCACTTTTTCTCATTCCTGTTTCAAGATCAAATACGACTGAATAACAAACAGCAGTGTCATTTACGAGAATAATCATTTCGCGTACATCATAAGAAAAAGACAATGAATCAATCTCCGAATTCATTCTTTTTGTATGCTTTTGAGGGAATACCATTTCTCCAAAAAACAAACATAACAATAAAATAAAAATATATCGCATAACTATTAATATATAAGAAAAAACTTATAAAAGGACCAACAATACGAAGTCTACTTGAGAATCTCCTACAAGAAGTTCCTATAGCTATTATCTATAAGAAGCACAAGATTTTAACTCGACTTTTCCATTCTCTTCTACAATTTTGAGTATAATTCTGTTCTATGGATTCCTTGTCCGCTTCAGCAAGTAAAACTATTCCCTACCAAATGCTCTAAAAATAGTCTAACTCTATATAAATCAGTTTCCCCTACCACAAATAAGATATTTGCTCATCATTTTTTTCATATACTAAAACAAAATAATTTCCAATATAAACAATAAAGGGTACTTCTAATTCTTTTATTCCACTCTCTTTATTTAAAACTTCAATGCCTGCATTTGGTGTTTTATACTCCGAAAGCATTTCTGATAGACCAAAAAGAGAATATTTATAAGGATGCTCATTATATAATTTATCTGCATTGTTTTTTGTGTGTTTCACATTTAACAGATCAAGATATGCTGATAAAATTGTTCGGTTTTTATTTAGAGAAAAGAACGTTTTCATATTCTATTATAATATTCAATTTTAGGTTATATAATCCTTACTTATCACATTTTCAAATACAAGATAAACTTACATTGTATTAATACAGAATTTAGCCTTCTATCAGCTTCATAAACAACTCGACAGGCTCCTGCGCCTTAAATATTGAATTATCTTTATAGACTATTTTCCCTTCTTTATCAATAATCATATAAGTAGGAAAAACTTCAATACAAAGCTTTCCATGAACAGAGGTAAATGACTTTCTCGCGGAAAAATTATTCCATACATTAATCCATTCCACATTATTTTCCCTGATTATCTTTTTAAGTTTATCTATATCTTTCTTATGCTCGAGAGCAATACCCAAGACAAGAACATCTTTTTTTTCTTTTACTTTATCATAAAAGTCTCTTAATGCAGGTAAGGTAGCGATACAAGGACCACACCAGCTACCCCAAAAGTCAATAAATACAAATTTATCTTGCATTAAAGAATTTAGATGAATAGTTGTACTATCGGATAAATCGGTAGAATACAAATCCGGCAAATAAGAACCGACTCTACTACTATCAATAGCAGCTCCAATTTCATCCAGATACAATTTATTATTATCAAATGCTTTAATGTACCCGTTGGCGGAATTAATTATCTAATAAGATGTTTTAAAATAAGTTGTACATATTCGTGATATTTAGTATATTAGAAGTGAGCAAACTTTTAATATGTCATCACTCTATGCACAACTTATATGCA
>JAEXBC010000173.1 GCA_023457875.1 Bacillota bacterium
GATACATGCTGTTCACCTTTAAAAGTTACTTCGGACTTTTTATTAAGTTCAGGGATATTAATCTTCATTTTTTCACTCCATTAAGTAACACTTCTGTAATTATACCTATAAGCCAAATATTTGTCAATCACTTATTTTGATACTAATTCAACAGTGTCTCTAGCAATCATAAGTTCTTCATTCGTTGGAATTAAGAACATTTTTACTTTTGAACTTTCCTTGGTTAAATCTCTTAGGACACTACGGCATTTATTCTTCTCAACGTCAAGTTCAACGCCTAACCAAGCTAACATATTAGCAATTTCTTCACGCATAATCGCATTGTTTTCACCAAGTCCACCAGCAAAACAAATGGCATCTACACCATTCATAATGGCTGTATAGGCACCAATATATTCTACCACTCTGTGTTGGTAAGCATCCATCGTAAATCTACAAACTGGATCTCCTGCCACAACACCATCTTCAATTTCGCGGAAGTCACTTGATAAACCAGATAATGCATCTACACCTGATTGTTTGTTTAATAGATTATCCATCTCTTTTGCAGATAAGCCTTCTTTTTCCATTAAGAAGGTAATAACAGCTGGGTCAATATCTCCAGAACGTGTTCCCATAATAAGACCTGCAAGTGGTGTAAAGCCCATTGAAGTCTCTACTGATTTACCACCATCAACAGCACATATACTTGCACCGTTTCCTAAGTGACAAACAATAATCTTTGTGTCTTCAATTGGTTTTCCAAGCATCTCGGCTGCTTTTTCAGATACATATTTATGAGATGTTCCATGGAAACCGTATTTACGAATGCCATACTTCTTGTAATACTCCTGTGGAATAGCGTACATATAAGCATGTCTTGGCATTGTTTGGTGGAAAGCTGTATCAAATACGGCTATCATTGGAATATTAGGCATAAGTTCATGGCAAGCCGAAATTCCAAGTAAGTTAGCTGGATTATGAAGAGGTGCAAGCTCGCTACATTCTTCAATTGCAGCAATAACTTCAGGTGTAATGACAACAGACTTGTTAAACTTTTCTCCACCATGTACAACACGGTGACCAACTGCTGAAATCTCTTCAGGCTTAACGCAAGCTGTCTCACCTTCTGTAAGCATAGAAAGCATTTTACTTAAAGCTACTTTATGATTTGGAAAATCTACAGCTACTTTAACTGTTTCTTGACCCTCTGTTGTATGTTTAATGAATGAGCCATCAATACCAATTCTTTCACAAATTCCCTTTGCAATAACAGATTCATTATCCATGTTTAATAATTGATACTTTAATGAAGAACTTCCACAGTTTACGACTAATACGTTCATTTTTTACACTCCTTAGATTGATATAGTTATTCTTTAGTTATTTTGAGCTTGTACTGCTGTAATAGCAACAACACCAACGATATCTTCTGCACTACATCCTCTTGATAAATCATTTACAGGTTTAGCAATACCCTGAGTAATAGGACCATAGGCTTCAGCCTTTGCAAGTCTTTGTACAAGTTTATATCCAATATTACCTGCATCTAAATCTGGGAATATGAGCACATTAGCCTTTCCTGCCACTTGACTATGTGGTGCTTTTGCACTACCTACAGAAGGTACAATTGCAGCATCTAATTGTAATTCTCCATCCACACTAAGTTCCGGCGCTTGTTCCTTAGCAATACGAGTAGCTTCAACCACTTTGTCTACATCGGCATGTTTTGCACTACCATATGTAGAGTGTGAAAGCATGGCTACAACAGGTTCCGCGTCAACTAATTGTATAAAGCTTTTTGCAGAACTTTGTGCAATAGCAGCAAGTTCTTCTGCATTTGGATTTTGGTTAAGTCCTGCATCAGAGAAAATGAAGGTTCCCTCTGCACCATATTCACAATTTGGAACAACCATTACGAAAAAGGCTGATACGAGCTTTGTATTTGGTGCTGTCTTTAAGATTTGAAGAGAAGGTCTAAGTACATCAGCTGTTGCATTAATTGCACCAGCAACCATCCCATCTGCTTTGCCTTGTTTAACAAGCATGACACCTAAGAACAATGGATCTCTATGAAGTAATTGACTTGCTTTTTCAGCCGTCATACCTTTCTTTTCTCGAAGTCTTACGAGTTCAGTAACATAGGCATCCATTTCTTCAAAAGTATTTGGATTTACAATAGTTGCGCCGCTTAAATCTAGTCCTATTGCCTTTTCGTTAATAGCTGCTTCTTCACCTATTAAGATAATGTTTGCAATGCCTTCTTTTAGAATCTGATGGGCAGCGTTAAGCGTACGTATATCACTTGTTTCTGGTAAAACAATCGTTTTTTTATTGCTCCTTGCTCTTGCTTTAATATTTTCAATAAAAGACATTAAAATAGCCCCTTTCGATATATACTTAATTTTAACCTCAATTTTTATTATATTCAATGTATCTCGTGTATACAAGAGTTAAATGAAAAATAATTTATTTTTTGCCTTTAATAAATGTCTCATTTCGTCTAAAATAATAAATTATTGACATTATTTTAGGAGGTAGCCATGCATATAACTGGAATTGTAGCGGAATATAATCCTTTTCACAACGGTCATTTATACCAAATAGAAAGAACAAAACAAGAACTAGGTTGTGATTTTGTCATTGTTGCCATGAGTGGACATTTCTCTCAGCGCGGCGTGGCTGCTATTACTGATAAGTTTGTTCGTACCAAGATGGCACTTCTTAGCGGCGTAGATATGGTATTAGAACTACCTGTTCCCTACGCAACTGCCAGTGCAGAACGTTTTGCCCAAGCTGCTATTTCCTTATTCAATAAGACCGGTATCGTCAATACGGTTTCCTTTGGTAGCGAATGTGGTGATATCACCCTACTTACTTATATAGCCCATCTTTTAGAGTCTTCTCCTTCGGGTTTTGATGCGTGCATAAAGGATTACTTAAAACAAGGCATGAGTTTTCCTAGTGCTAGAGAAAAAGCTATCTTAGATTATTTAGCCCTAAAACACCTTACTCCAGATATGCGTGAATCCTTGTCAAAAACCATCAGTAGTCCAAATAATATTCTCGGCATTGAATATATTAAAGCTATTATGCATTATCATGCTCCCATGGAGCCCTTTACACTCAAGCGATTAAAAGCTGGCTATCATGATACACGCATTCACGCTTCTATTGCTTCAGCTACGGCTATTCGCACGAATCTCTCGCAAAATAATACCAAGATTCTAACTAACTGTATGCCCTCTTCAGCTCACCACCTACTTTCATCTCAGTTAGAAAAAAAACCTAATATGGACTTACTTGTTCCTTTTTTACAATATAAGCTTATGTTTACCCCAAAGGAAACTTTATATTCCTTATGGGACATCCCAAAAGATCTGATTCACTCCTTTGTCAATCACTACCAAGACGCAATCACCTATGAGGACTTCGTTAAAATTGGGACTTCTAAAACCTATACATCAGCAACTGTTTCCCGAGCATTGTTACGTCTTTTATTAGGCTTTGAAAACACTACACTCCAAAAACTATCAGCAATAGAGTGGATTCCCTATATTCGGGTATTAGGCTGCAATAAAAAGTCAACTATTTTACTAAAACATCTCACTCAAAATGCCCATATCCCAGTTATTACTAATATAAAGCAAGCCGCCTCTTCCTTAGACGAAGTGGGAAAAACCTTAATGACGTATGAACTCAATGCCACTAAACTTTATCATTATTTATCACATGAACCAAAATTGTATCAGCAGGATTTCACCCATCCTTTTATCCTACAGTAATATAAAATACCTTTAACCGTTCTCACGAAGGACGGTCTTTCTATTTTATGATGACATTTTTGGGGCAAGCCTCACATATAATAAGGATAATACATGATTAAAG
>JAEXBC010000174.1 GCA_023457875.1 Bacillota bacterium
AATACGTTGTACGCGGTGTACACCACTTTCGTATTTTAACTTTGAATAAGCACCTTGTCCCTTAATCATAAAAATAACTTCCTTAAACCCGCCAATGCCATTTTCGTTAAGTGACATGAGTTCGGTCTTCCAACGGTTACTTTCTGCATAATAACAGTACATACGATAAAGATCAGCTGCAAAAAGAGCAGCTTCATCTCCTCCAGCACCACCACGAATCTCCATAATGACATTTTTGTCGTCGTTAGGATCCTTGGGCAAAAGTAATAGCTTAATTTCATTTTCAAGAGGCTCTACTCTTCTTTTGTTTTCAGCAAGTTCTTCCTTAACAAGTTCTCTAAAATCCTCATCTAAATTATCCTCTAGCATCATAAGGGACTCATCAATCGCTTCTAAAGTTGCCTTATACTCTTCATACTTTTCAACGATTTCTTTTAAATCACTATGTTCCTTCATGAGCTTTTGCCATCTTTCTTGATCGGAAATAATATCTGGCTGACTAATTTGCTCACCTATAATGTGATATTTATCAACTAATTCTTGTAATTGATCAAACATGGTCCACCTCTTTTTATCATTTTATCATTCTATCATTTTTTATGATTTTACTCATATTTTATTCTATCTTGAGCGGTCTATCCTATACTATTTTAGCGGCTCCACTTCGCGATAACAATACGATCTTTTTGAGCTAAATCCTTAAATAGCTGAATCTGGCTATACCCTTCTTTTTCAAGGATAGTCACTACATCTTGTGCTTGATTATACCCAATTTCGTAAGCAAGCGTGCCCCCATCTTTTAGATAGGCCTTCGCTTCTTTAGAAATAGCCTTATAAAAAGTTAATCCATCCTCTTCATCGGTAAGAGCTCTTCTAGGTTCATGTTCTATCACTTCCACCATTAGCCCTTCGGCTTCCTCCCTTGATATATACGGAGGATTTGATACAATCAAATCTACCTTTTCACGTTCTGTATAAGCTTCAAATAAATTACTATTTAAGCAGCAAATACGGTTTTCAAGTTGATATTGTCTAATATTTTGATTGGCCACCACTAGTGCCTCTTCTGAAATATCTATTGCTGTCATCTTTAAGTCCTTTATATAATATGCCAGCGCAATGCTAATGCATCCAGAGCCGGTGCCAATATCTATCCCCCTCTTAAAAGGAGTCATTTGACTTTGATTGATGAGTTCCTCGACTAAAGACTCCGTATCCTGCCTTGGAATAAGTACATCTTCATTCACAGATAAAGTTAAACCCATGAATTCTTGATACCCCGTAAGATATTGAAGCGGTATGCCCTGGGCTCTTTTCTTAATTAACGTGTAATACTTAGACTCACATACAGCATCAATAGGCTTATGGCGATTTAATAACAACTGGGTTTCATCATAATCCAATATATGACGCATAAGTAGCTTAGCATCAATGCTAGCATCTGCCTTATGCACTTGCTGAAGCATTTTTTCTCCCTCTTTGATGCACTCAAAAATAGAGGGATACCTATTCGATAGGTTCATACTTTAAAACTCCTTCTACAGCTGCGATGGCAACCTCAATCTGCTGCTCATCAGGTTCTTCTGTTGTAAACACTCTTTGAAGCCACATTCCCGGTTGGCTAAGCATATGTGCCAGCTTATTATCTGATTTTATTCTTGCCCATCTGATGAACTCATAAGCTAAACCAGCTATAACAGGTAGCATCCCAATACGAATCAAAATGCGTTGCCATACAACTTCTGTTGAAAACACGCTATATACCAGTATACTAACAATCATCACGACAAAAAGGAAGCTTGTTCCACAACTTTTATGCAATCTGCTACAACTCTTTACGTTTTCTACTGTAAGGGGTAGATCCTGCTCTAGACAATTAATACACTTATGTTCTGCCCCATGGTATTCAAAAGTACGCTTAATATCTTTAACCTTAGTAATTACCTTCATGTAGGCGAGAAATAGGCCAATACGAATGATGCCTTCAATAATATTTTGTATCACTAAACTAATATCTATAAAACGCTTTAAAAATGAACTAATAAGCATAGGCAACACCATAAATAGCCCTATCGATAACGCAAAAGATAACACCATAACCAATGCCATGATAATCTTTTCACCCATATCTCCTAACTTAGTGGATAACCACATTTCAAATTTACTGGGTGCTTCTTCTATCTCTTCCTCTCCATAAAGCTCCGCTGAATAACTCAGAGTTTTGACTCCTAGAACAAGAGACTCTATAAAAACTGCCACACCTCTTAATAGTGGCCATTTAAAAATCTTAATACGATCCATAATACTTACAGAATCTTTTGTGTCAACAACAATACTTTTATCTAGCTTTCTAACTGCTACAGCATAATGACTTTTTCCTTTCATCATAATGCCTTCAAGAACTGCCTGCCCACCAATATTTACCTTCGCCACTTGCATTCCTCCTCGTCCTAAAAGTTATGATAGAAAAAAAGGGTTGAGACCATCTTCTCAACCCTTCGTTTTGATATTTACATACCGAATTTTTTGTTGAATTTATCAATTCTACCTTTAGCTGATGCTGCTCTTTGTTTTCCTGTATAGAATGGATGACATTTTGAACAAACTTCCACGTTGATAGACTCTTTTGTTGAACGTGTTTCAATAACAGTTCCACAGCCGTTACATGTTACAGTTACTGCCTCGTATTTTGGTTGGATTTCCTTATTCACTAAAATTCACCTCTTTCATGCGCTGTTCTATGTTAATCTTAACTCGAGCATTTCGTGACAACGATAGTATTATATCATCCCTTATGGCCATTTGCAAGTAGGTTTCTCATAATTGATTGGCTTTTTATGAGTTTTTTTTCATTCGTTCGATAAATTCTGAATTCTGCTTATAACGTAGCATCGTGACAATGAGATTTTCCATGACCTCTGAGCTATGATTGCGACTTAAATCCTTTCGCATATTATATACCACATTCATTTCATTTGGAGATAGAAGCAGGTCATCTCTTCTTGTCCCAGACTTATAGATATCGATGGCTGGGAAAATTCTTCTTTCAGATAAGGAGCGATCTAAAACTAACTCCATATTACCTGTTCCTTTAAATTCCTCAAAAATCACATCATCCATTTTACTTCCCGTTTCTACTAAGGCTGTCCCTAAAATGGTCAAGCTACCCCCATTTTCAATTTTTCTTGCAGCCCCAAAAAACTTCTTAGGCATATAAAGTGAAGCTGGATCAAGGCCTCCTGAGAGGGTTCTACCACTAGGTGGAATCGTCAAATTATAAGCCCTTGCCATACGCGTAATGCTATCTAGTAAAATAACCAGATCCTTTCCTTGCTCTACCATCCGCTTTGCGCGTTCTAACACCATCTCCACAACTTGCTTATGATGTTCAGGTGGCTCATCAAAAGTAGAGGCAATGACCTGCACATCAGCTCCCTGAATCGATCTTCTAATATCAGTTACTTCTTCTGGTCTCTCATCAATTAATAATACGATTAAGGAGACATCAGGGTGATTAAAAGTAATGGCATTAGCAATCTGCTTCAATAAAATCGTCTTACCTGCCTTAGGAGGTGCTACGATTAAACCACGTTGTCCCTTACCAATAGGCGCCATTAAATCAATGATACGGGTTGATAAGATATCCGATTCTGTTTCGAGTCTGAGCCTTTCCTTCGGGAATACGGGAATTAATGTTTCAAAATTAGGACGAAACTTTGCCTTCTCTGGG
>JAEXBC010000175.1 GCA_023457875.1 Bacillota bacterium
TCTATAGTTTGGCTTTCTCTTAAATAGCTGGCATCCTCTACTACTACCTTTACCTTATAGTCCCCTGCATTTTGCAAAGGGAACTTGCCCTCAAAGCCTTGACCACTAGCATTGATATTCATATTGACTCTTGTTTCTATTTGCGACGCTGCATCTATTAATACCAAGTAGGCTTTAGCATTGGCATACAGACTTGGGTCATTTACAGCTACTCCTTGAAGGCTTAAAAAAGCCTCTACAGATAAATCATCGCCAACACCATAGCTTGTTTGAGGAAGCGGATTCATGGTTACCTCAATATCATAGTTATACACTAAATCAATATTGATTTTATCTCCAGAGGTGCCTTTTACATAAAGCTTCCAATCTCCTTGAGCTGGCCTAATCATCTTGAGTAAGCTATAGGACCTAGAGGTATGTAAGGAAATGTTCTGAGAAGGAATCGTTTGTTCCACTTGGTTAGGGTCCACCAATTTAAAGGTGACACCATTACTTGAGGTGGCAGAAATATTAGCTTCCAACACATTGCTATTAGGAATATTGACGATTACCTCTTGAAAATCACCTGTTCCTACCATTTGCTGAAGGGATTGCACCTTTAGCTGTGATTGATCCGCAAAAATCTGTGTTAATATATCTGGTAGCTCATTAGGGTCCTTTGTCGCAAAAGCCTTAGCTCCTGTTTGCTTTGAAATATCCTCTAGATAAGCCTCATTCAGCTTACCATTATCATTAAGGCCTATGGTATAAATAGGATACCCACTTTGCTTTGCCTCTTGAAGCAAGGCTTTAAGCTCATCATCAATGGCCTCATAGCTTCGGTTAGCTACACCACCTATTGCATTGTTCCCATCCGTAAATAAAACAATAAGGGGACTGTGTCCTGCCTCCTTATTTTGATTAAGCATACCAACGGCTTCTGATAGGCCAGCTGTAATATCGGTATATTCTAGTTCTCTCTCAATGCCATTCACAAAGGTTTTAATTTGTTCCTTATCGCTTTGATTCGTTACGGGATTCATTGGATAAGTACTAGAAACCTCAGAGCCATAAGTGACAACCCCCACCTGGTTATCCGTCATTCCTAACATATCTACAAAAAGCTTTACGCCTTCAAGCCCCAATTTGTTAGGGTCCGTTTCTTTCATAGAGCCACTTGCATCTATCACTAGCACCGCATCTAACTGGGTATTAGTAGTCCCTGCCATAAGTGACACTGTACCTAGTAGGAATATAAGCATTCCTACTACTTGCCTTATCAAGTTCTTCATGTTTTCCCTCCTTCTAGCTTTTTTTCAGCTCAATAATTCTTATCTTGGGTTTTGCTAGTTCTGTTTGCGTTGCTTCATTATAATACATCTGTGTATCCACGAATTCTCCAACTACTGTATAGGTTCCTTTAGGGATTTGCCTGCCATCTTCCCAATAAATATAGACCATATCTTCTATGTAATAGGTGTCGCCCGCAAAACCATATGCTTCGATGGCATTCCCACTAGCCTGTTGGGGTAGATAACACTCAAAACTCACCACTTTCCCCTTATAATCTAACAAGTTGGCAGCTTGTAAGCTCATTGCTATAGGAACAAGCTCTTGCTTTACATAACTTGTTCCATCGTAAATATAATCATAGGTGCCAGGCATTTCTTCTTCGATCGGGTCTGTTATGGCGATCTGCTTTAGCTGATTGCTAACTCGAATCTCTTTGGCCTGTATTTCAAAAACCTTCTCAAGCTTTTGATTGTCTGTAGTAAATACCTTTATGCCCATCACTTGATCATCGCCCTGAGTAATAAATAAAATCAAGTTACTTTCCAGCATAATGTCTTGAATTTGGCCTAGGTTGATTTCCCCTTCCTTTAGTGAATAGGTGTAGGTAACAACTTTATAGTCTTCATAGCCTCCTACTAAGGTATGCATTTCTAATACCTGAGTCTTCTTATTGATGCCAAGGATGTATTTACTTGCCCCAAAATCATTTTCGCCTTCCCTTACATAGTCATATTCTTCTATAGGTTTTTCAAACAATAACTCTAACTGATTATATTTTTGTAGTTTTTTGGCCACTTCAATCTCCTGGCGGTAGTCCTTAAAATAGCGCAGCTCTTCGTATAATTTAAGAAGTTCATCATATTGCCTAGTGCGTAGCAGTTCTTGTATTTCTTCCTCTTTCTTAAGCATAAAATCATCTACTAATGCTTCTACCGCTGGGTCTTTATAACCCTCATGTACCTTCTGCCTATAGGCTTTTATATACTCTGAAAAGGCACTCACTTCTTCCTTGCTTGCCTCTAGAAGAAGTTGATAAATATCCATTTTAGCAGTTTCCATAATCCAGTCGCTATCATAACCACACCTTCTATTCGTGGTAAACATATCATTTAAAAGCTCTAGCAAGTTTTTAAAGCTGCCTATACCTGATACAGTCTTATTAAACTCATAAAGCTCAGTATCACAGGTCATAAACAAGTCTAAGATCATTTTCTCTTTATCTTCCTTGAAATAGACGTCTGGTACCTTGCCTATACTTTCCTTCGCCCAATTATAATCCTCATTTTCTAAAGGATTTGTGAGCTTGCTTTTCATCAGTTCAAAAAAGGCCATAAAGCCTTCATCTATCACCTGATCCACAGGATATTTGGCTAATAGATACTGTCTCTTTACATCGTCAAGCTCGTTTATACCACTGGTTTGGTATTGATTGTTCTTAAGCATAAACTGCTCAAAATCAAGCGCCTCCTTGCTTGCACAAATCTCCCCATACAATGTCTCTATAAAATCCTTATACTGTGTAATCCACTCAAGTGATGCTAGCGCCTGGTGGGCTTCTTCTTCTCTATAGTGAAACCATCTATAAGTATCAGCTAATTGCAATTTTTCTTCAGCTTCTATCCAGTGCTCTTCCTTATATAAAGCAATTCCTTGCTCTACCAAATTCACCTTAGCGAATATGTACTGTGCTTTAAAAACCACCAAGACCCCAATGAGTGCCATGGCTAAGATAATGACATATTGACTATATTTTTCTCTCTTATATCTATTTCTTTTTCTCTTTTTCACTCAGCCAAGACCTCCTATGCTGCTAAAAATAGTCCTTAAAGGCTTCATCATTCATCACGATAGCTTTTACCTGTTCTAATAGCTGCGTTCTTAAAGTGGTGTCATCGATAGCATCTTGAATTTTACACAATCTAAGTAATCTTTCTTTAGGAAAATGCTTTACATAAGTCACTACTGCTGGTGCATACTTTCTAAACAAATACTTAGACCGCAAACTAGTACCTAATACACTAGCAATGATTTGTGCACCCTTTTCTTCTGTAAGCACTTGATTTTCGTATTTTAGGATATAGCTGATAGTGGCTTCATCGATTAATTCTTTCTTTATTTTAGCCACCTCGCCAATATACCGAATCAAAATCATATTGCAATCTTCCAAAAGTAAAGCTTTCATTTCCTCTAAGGGCAAATCAGCTCTCAGTCTAAAATGACTTAGGCAAATCAACTTATAAATCCTTATTTCCGGATGATCTAGTAGCTTAGATAAATAACGTAGTTCATCATATGGCTCTATATACTCATTCTTCATCACTTTGTCTTTAGATTGCTCAAATTGCATGAGTAAGTCCTTTTTTATCTTTCCACTGTTGGCTAAGAGATGTTTCTCTAATTCTCTTATACAAAGAAACTTTTTGCAATTTGCATAAATAAGTACGTGAAGTAAAATACAGCTTACTGTAAATACGCTAGAGAGTATAAGCTCCATGATGCTCCTACTTAAAAGAAATAATACCGCATATATAATAAGTACAATGCCTAGGCGATTTGCAAGCTGTCTTCTCACTGTTTTCATTGCAATCTTATCTAAAGAAACAGAGTTCTCTTTCTTCCCACATTTTATGCAAGGCTTCTGATTATGAATATGGTATGTATTGCAGGATAAACAATAGCTTAAATAATCTACTGGCGCCTCATATGTAGGCAGCGGCTCAAAATGTACAATTAATTTATCCGTCATCCCTTTACTCCTTCAATAATTCTATTAGCTCATCACTTACTTCAAGCTTACTTTTACAGTTTTTCTTACACCTTAGACTAGTAAAAAAATAAACAGCAAGTAAGGCAAGATTCATCACACCCATTATTCCCATTAATATGACAGTCATCTTTCACCTCATTATCCATTAATATGCATTTATTATAGTCTCAACTAAATTATATAACAATTAAATCCATTTTACATTATTATTAATTTTATGTTTATAAATAATCTTAGAAAAATAATTTTTCCTTAAGAAATCTTAATCTTTATCACTATATCATTCTTTCATTAAAATACTCTGAGATTCTCATAATAAAATGATAAAAGTTATAGATGAGCAAAATAGCGACGCATAAAAAAAGATAGTACATAACAAATCGTTACATACTATCTCTTATAGGTTATTCATTAAGGCTGTTCCTTAAGC
>JAEXBC010000176.1 GCA_023457875.1 Bacillota bacterium
ACAACTTCAAGATATTTTAAAAAATAGAAATGTTGCATGAGGATAAGTTACGCCCTCTAGAATTGGAATATTATTCCTCATCTTCACTGGCAATTAAATGGGTTCATTTATGCACGTTTATAGTTTAATAAAAGGCTCAGACATAAAAATAGAAAACGATATAAATACTTTCAAATTAGTATTATGTATTACTTAAAAAGTAATGTATAATAAAAAAGAAATCATTTCTTAATTAGCAAAGCATAATTTTTTGTAGAACCATAACATAAAATGTATTTAAATATTGTATTACTTTAAAACATTCAGAACCACAACATAAGATGTAGGAATTCATATAAAAATAAAATAAATCAGAAAAATATATTGAAAACCATATAAATAAATGTTATTATATTTTTGAAACTAGAAATCAATTGTTTACTCTAAAATATATATAGAAAGGAGGTGTAATATGAAAGTATTTGAAATGCAAGTAAAGATGTATAGTTTGTTGGACAGTAATAAAAAAATAGCATTAGAACAAATAAGTAAGCTTATTGATTCATGCCTTATGCAGAGTGAGAATATGCAACAAATACATCAAAGGACAAGCTATAAATATTATTCTTTCGGAGCGCCTGTACCTGTACAGAAGGATGGCATATATAAAAAGGGGAATATATACACTTTTGTATTGAGAACAACAGAGGAGTATTTAGCAGAGTATTTTAGTTTGCATCTTGCAAAGCAGTACAGTGAATCTTTTAAATTGCTTACTGTTGAACTAAGGCAAATTAAGATGAGACCTATTGAAAAAGTATATACATTGTCTCCCATTATTTTGAAGTTTGATACGGGTTATTGGAAGGGGAATTATACACAACAAATATTTGAAAAAAGACTTCAAGAAAATTTGATTAAAAAATACAATATGTTGTATAAAATGCAGTTAAATGAAGACTTTGAGCTGTTCAATTACATTAAGTTTGATAATTTAAAGCCTGTAGCATTTCACTATAAGGATATTACTTTATTAGGGGATAAAATAACAGTTCATTTAGCAGATAATGAGACTGCGCAAAAGTTAGGAGCACTAGCTATCGGAAGCGGCGTGGGCGAGATGAACGCCCGAGGGGCCGGGTTCGTAAATTATAAGTTTTTATAAAGGGGGTGAACTGGTGTGCTAAAGGATTGCTTAGAAATATTTAAGAAGCAATATGATATGCGAGGCGAAGGGTATATTTTAGACGACTATGTTTTAGTAGCAGGGACCTACATATTTATAGCAAAAGATGGTTCGTTAAAGATGATGCTTGAGATAAATAAAAAGAATAAAGAAATTGATCGAACCGACTTAAGATATAAAAAGTTTTGTGAGCTAGATTATTTATCAAAATTAATAGATATGAATAAGGCGATAGATAATAAAAAAGTTATTCACAGTAATAATTATTTGTCCTTTTATATCAAAAAAGATAACTTATCCAGTGGTAAACTCACATCAGAAGTAATAGAGAATTATTATAAATTTTTAGCCAACCCAATGATTAAATATGGAGGTAATAAGAATGCTAAAAAAATATATGAAACACTTGAAGAACAATATGGTAAACCCGATTTAGAGTTATTAAATAAAAATAAGAACTGGATTAATCAACATATCCATACAATACTTGAGGAATATCTTATTACATCTGATAAAAATTACTTAAAGATATTTTTTGAAGCTGATATGGAACTATATAAACAGGAGTCTAATAGATATATAATTCCTAACATTTACAATTCAACAGATTATAATGTTGAATTAAATGGATTGATATATGGGATGGCTAACGATAATAATGGTTTAAACAGTAAAAAACCGTATTTAAGGCAAAGAACAAGAAAAAATGAAACACCCTATTTAATTAGTCTAGAAGAAGCATTACTTCAAAAAAAATTCTTCGATTTTTTAATGAATAAAGTTTCTCAAGGAAAGAGTAATATTTATTTAGGTGATGACATTTATTGTTTGGGTACAGAGGACACTATTAAGGGAAGTTTTAGTGGCTATTTCCTTCACATCGAAAAAGGAAAAGAAGTAGAAATTAAAGATTTTGATACCATTGCTTGCTTTAATAATGAGCTACAAGGATGTTATATTCCAAAAAGCATCACGATAGATTATTCAAAGACAGATTATAAGAGTGAAATAGATGAAGAAGTTATTGATCAACTTAAAGATTTAAAAACGTTGATTAATAAAGTGCTATTTAATAGGTGGTTGGAAAATAATTATTTTTGTGAAGTAGCGAAGATTAAGCTAAATGATACCATTTTAAAGCAAAACATATTACTATCTAGAGAGATGTTTTTTGCTTGGTTTTATAAAGGAAATGAAACGCTCATTAAACCTTTATTTCCTAAAATAAGTATCGATATTATTAAAAATACGATATGCAATGGTTATCGCATAAAGGCACAAGAACAGTGGATGGTTAGGCAAGGTGTAATGAACTATTTAAATAGAGGAGGGGTAGAAGTGCCAGATGTAATGAAGGAAGTTTTAGAACAGTTAGATCGTAAGATTAATGAAGAGGGACAAGCCATTATAGAGAGCGATAGAGAATATGCTATTGCAACAGGACAGTTGGTAAATTACTTTTTTTCACTTAGTAAGGCAAGTTCACCAAAACATTCTATGCTAAATCCTATAATAAATATTAAGAGTGATATCAAACTAAAGGATACACTTAAGAAATTATATGTAAAATATAATTATGAAATTTCTAACAAAGGAAAGCGTTTTAGAAAACTATACGCAATGATTGAAGGATATCAGCCAGAAGGGACTATTAATCAAGATGAGCTTATTTATGGTTATTTGACCAATAGTCTGATTTATAAAAAGGGGGATAAAAAAAATGAATAAACGAGTATATGGGGTATTAGGGATTAGATCAATTATGGCAAATTGGAATGCGGATTTTACAGGCTATCCCAAGACAATTAGTACAGGTGAAGTTTTTGGTAGTGATAAAGCACTTAAGTATCCTATGAAAAAAATGTGGCAAGAACAGGGGAAAAAGGTATTGTATATTAAATCATACACACCATCAGAGGATAAGAAAACAAAGGAGATTAATATTATTCCTCGATTATTAAAGGAACGGTATGAGCAAATTTTTGATTGCAAAGACTTATCAGCAGAAAAAGATAATAAAGCAATTATTCAAAATCTATTTAAAGCAATAGATGTAAAGAACTTTGGGGCTACATTTGCTGAAGCTGGTAAGAATTTTTCTATTATTGGAGCCGTACAAATAGGTCAAGGCTTTAATAAATATGAAGGGACAGAAGCACAAGAGCAACCTATATTGTCTCCATTTAGAACCAAAAAAGATGAGCAAAAGGAAAAGGAGGAAGAAGCAAAAAATTCTTCTATAGGAACTAAGATTGTAAGCAATGAAGCCCATTATTTTTATCCTTTTGTAATTAATCCTAAAGCATATGAGGAATATATACAGCTTGGCTTAACTGAGGGATATACAGAGGAAGACTACGGAGCATTTAAGGAAGCAGCATTAATGGGGGCTACTTCTTATAGTAGTAATTCAAAAATGGGATGTGAAAATGAATTTGCAATTTTTATTGAGACAGATGAGGAACTTTATTTGCCAGATTTATCACAGTATATTGGCTTTTATAAGGAGAATGGAAAAGAGCAAATTTATTTAGGATTTGTAGATTTATTAGAAAAGTTGCAGGATAAAATTCAAAATATTGAAGTCTACTATAATCCTTTTAAGACTACTTTGGCTAATCAAATAACAGGAGCACAGTATTACAATATTTTCACTAAAGAAGAGATCAGCCTATGAAAGCATTAAAATTTACTTTAAAAGGAGAAACAGCTTTCTTTAAAAAACCAGATGTAAATACCTATATGTATTTTACGTATGGAAATATTCATAAGATAGCACTTCTTGGTATTTTGGGGGCTATACTTGGTTTAAAAGGATATAATCAACAAGAAGGAGCAGACTATCCTGAATTTTATCAACAACTAATGAATTTAAAGGTGGCTATAGTACCTAAAAAAGATGAAAAAGGTTTGCTAAGTATTTTTGGAAAAAAAGTACAAACCTTTAATAATTCTGTAGGATATGCTTCTCAAGAAGCAGGTGGAAATTTAATTGTTAGGGAACAGTGGTTAGAAAAACCACAATGGACTATTTATATCAGAGAAGACCATCCCTATTATCAAAATATTGTAGAAAAAATAATTGGTCATCAATGTACCTATTTGCCTTATTTGGGAACAAATGATCACCTTGCAACCATAATAAATGAAGAGGAAATTGAGCTTCAAGAAATAAGAGATAACTGCAAGATTAGTAGTTTGTTTATAAAAGAGGATTTTATAGAAGCCCAAGAGGAAGAGGGGGACTTTTTTGAAGTGAAAGAGACTTATTATAAATATCAAGAGAAGTTACCTATCAGCTTGGAAAAAGAATACAATCAATATCAATTTGCTACCTTTATTGCAACTAATCAGAAGATGCAAAATGTGGGGGGAAAAGAACTTTTTGTATTTGATAATCAAGTGTTATATTTCTTTTAAATCACTAAGGCATTTGCCTTAGTGATTTTTAGAAAGGAGAAAGTTGTGATGGATTCAGTTAAATTATTTCCTTTAAAGGAACACATTAGCCTATTAGAACATATTTATGCTCATACTGCAGAGGGAAAAGATAAAGAAACCTTAGAAGAGCATTTGATAAAAACTTTATCATATTTTAAAAAGATATATATTGAAAAACAAATAGAAAGCATCAAGCTAAACTTATATGAGTGTTTAGAAATAAAAGAAGCACAAGAACAAGCCTTATTTGATGAAATGCTTATAAATACTTTTTATATGCATGATCTTGGCAAAATAAATATTAATTTTCAATTAAAAAAAATGAGCAATGGTTTTTTTAAGGAGATAGGCGAACGTGAAATGGGGCACTCGCTTATTTCAGCCGGAATCTACATAGAATACTTCTTAAATAGGATAAAAGAGCTAAGGCTACCTAGAAAGCAACAAGAAAAGAGCTTGGCATGGATGATGTTTAATGCTTATGTTATTTCTAAGCATCATTCATCACTAGGTGTATTTAGTTCATTTAAAGGTGAACTTGATAATTTATATAAAAATTACAAAAAAGAAGGAAAACGATTTCGCTTATATAAAGGAGAGTTTGTAATTCATTCTAACTTATTAGATTGTCTATTTAATAATATAGATGTTCAAATGAAGGAAAGAAAGCAAAACTGGGACAATGCCTATTATTATATCTATATGAAATTAGTATATTCTCTTCTTGTGGCTTGTGATTTTTACGCCACTTCAGATTATATGGAGGGAGAAGCTGTCCATGAGATAGGGACATTAAAGAACTACGAGCTTTGGCAACATACTTATCAAGAGGGGGAGACATATAAGGCAATACAAGAATATAAAGTTAAAAGAGAAGCTCAAAAAATAGATTTAAATAATGTAGCAAATATTAATATATTACGAAGTGAGATGTTTTTAGAAGCTACAGAAAGCATTAATACATATCAAGATGAGAGTATTTTTTTCTTAGAGGCACCCACAGGAAGTGGAAAAACCAATACATCCGTTCAGTTAGTTTTTAATTTGTTACAAAAACACAACCTATCAAAGGTATTTTATGTTTTTCCATTTAATACATTAGTTGAGCAAACTCAAAAAAGCATAAGTGCGATTTTTAAAAGTAGTCCCGATTTGAGTGATAAGATAGTTGTTGTTAACTCTCTTACACCGCTCATTCAAAAAGGGGAAGAAGAGGATGAAGAAAAAGATATTAACTATAATAAGGTTATTTTAGACCGTCAGTTTTTTCATTATCCGTTTGTCATTACAAGTCATGTTCAGCTATTTAATTTATTATTTGGTGTGGGAAGAGAAGATGGTGTGGCACAATATCAACTCATTAATAGTGTAATTGTTCTTGATGAGATTCAGTCTTACAAAAATATTATTTGGACAGAGATTATAGCTTTTTTAAGAACTTATAGTAAGTTGTTTAATATGAAAATCATTATTATGTCGGCTACCTTACCACCGCTTGGAAAGCTACTTGACGATAACAAATCCATTGTTTCATTAATCACAAATAGAGATAAATATTTTAATCATACCCTATTTAAAAATAGAGTTAGATTAGAATACGATTTACTTAACAAAGAGGATGTTTATGAAACGCTACTGGATTGTGTGGCTCAAGTGATTAGAACAGATACAAAAAAAGTTTTAGTAGAATTTATAAAGAAAAAAACTGCCATTCATTTTTATAATGACTTACTACAACGATTACAGGAAGAAGGAATAGAACATGAGCTTTTATTATTGACAGGTGACGATAGTAAATGGGAAAGAGAGCGTTGTATAGAAAAGGTTAATCAGGAAAATCAGATTACTTTAATAGCTACGCAGATAATAGAAGCAGGTGTAGATATTGACATGGATATTGGGTTTAAGGATATTTCTTTGCTTGATGCAGAGGAACAGTTTATTGGTAGGGTTAATAGATCTTGTAAAAAGTCAAATTCATGTGTGTATTTCTTTAATTTAGATGAAGCAAGAATCTTATATAAAAAGGATTACAGAAAAAATGAAGAATTTACTTTACTTAACAAGGATATACAAGACATCTTAACAAATAAAGACTTCGGAAAATACTATGATAAGATTTTACAGTGTATAGAAGAATCTAATCAGCAAAATCATGACCATAGCCTTCTATTCTTTAAAAGTAACACACTGCCGGCCTTGGATTTTAGGGCAGTCAAAAAACATATGAAATTAATAGATGAAGAGCTATATCCGATTACAGTGTTTTTAGGACTTCAAATCTCATTTTTACAAGAAGGAAAAGAAATAATATTAGATGGTAGAGAGGTGTGGAGAAAATATAGGGACTTAGTACTTGATAAAAAATTAAAGTATGCTGAAAAGAAAGTCAAACTATCTTGCTTAAGAGAAGAAATGAGTTGTTTTATGTGGAAGGTTAAAAGTTGTCAAGTGTCGTATGACGAGATGATTGGAGATATCTACTATATTGAACAAGGTGAATCCTACATTGAAAATGGGAAGTTTAATAGAGAAAAGATCAGTAATGATTCATATGAAATACTATAGGGGGAATTGTATGTTAACAGGAACACTGATTAACTATTACTTTCATTGTATGCGACAATGTTGGCTACATGGAAATCGCATCAACCTAGAAGATAATAGTGAAGACGTAAAAATAGGAAAAGCAATCCATGAAGTAAAAGAACAGCAGGGCACAAATACTGAACTGGAAATTGAACATATAAAAATTGATAAGCTCACTAAAGACTATTTAGTAGAAATTAAGAAATCTGATGCTGATATAGAGGCTGTAACATGGCAGACCTTATATTATTTGAAAGTATTAAAATCTAAAGGCATTGAGAGAAAGGGAAAAATAGAGTTTATTGAAAAGAACAAGAGCCAAAACAAAATAGTCTACGTAGAACTTACTTCAGACAAGGAACAAGTTCTAGAACGTATTGAAAAAGAGATAGAAGAATTGTTTCAAAAAGATGTGCCCAGTGTAAATATTAAGATGTCAAAGTGTAAAAAATGTGCGTATTTTGAGTACTGTAATATTTAAGGATTTGAGGTCAAAGAACAGATTAAGTAAACAAAAGGGGATGAGTATATGGGGAGTACAAGATACATTACATCTATGGGCTCACTGACAAAAAAAGATAATTCACTATGCTTTAGAAAAGATAATAAAAACATATATATTCCGATAGAAAATACAAAAGAAATATTTTGTTTGAATGAAGTAAGCCTAAATAGCAAGCTGCTAGATTTTTTGAGTTCACAAAGAATAGTTGTTCACTTTTTCAATTATTATGGAGGGTATAGTGGTAGCTACTATCCAAAGGATTATTTGCTTAGCGGGAAGTTATTAATTAAACAAGTTGAAGCATATGATACCAAAAGAATACCTATTGCAAAGGCTATTGTAAAAGGAATAGGTCAAAATATCCTTTACGTTTTAAATCATTACTACAAGCATGATATTAGAGAAGTGAAGGATGTGCTGCACTATATTAGATTTGAATTCAATAAGAAGCTTGAGCAGGCAGAAAAAATAGAGCAGATTATGCAAGTAGAAGGTGAGGTATGGCAGAAATTTTATGGCAGCATAAAATACATTTTGCCAGAAGAATTTGCTATGAATAGCAGAGTGAAAAGACCACCTGATAATCCTATAAACGCACTTATCTCATTTGGTAATAGTTTGTTGTATTCTAAGACAGTAACAACTATTTACCATACCCATTTAGAACAGCGAATTAGTTTTTTGCACACTCCAACAGAAAGAAGATTTTCATTAAGTCTAGATATAAGTGAAGTTTTTAAACCGATACTTGTATTTAGGACAATTTTTGAATTAGTAAACAGAAAACGATTAAAGATAGAGAAACATTTCGAAAAGAAAGTAAACTATTGCTTACTTAATGAAGAAGGTAGAAAAATCTTTATTGAAGCTTTTGAAGAAAGGCTTCAAAGTACTTTTGAACATCCACATCTAAAACGAAAGGTTTCCTATTATCATGCTATCAAACTAGATTGTTATAAATTAATTAAGACAATTTTAGAAGACAAAGACTTTAAGCCTTTTGATATGGGAGAAAAACAATGAGTGTAAAAAAACAATATAATTTTAACTATGCATTTGTAGTATATGATGTGAATGAAAAGCGAGTAGCAAAAGTATTTAAGGTGTGCAAGAAATATTTGTCACATTTTCAAAAATCGGTATTTAGAGGTGATATTACCCCATCAAAATTAATATCACTAAAACAAAATTTAAAAAAGGTTATTAATGAAGACGAGGATTTTATTTGTATAATTAAGCTCATCAATGATTCTGTATTTGAAGAAGAGATTATGGGTGGAAAACCTCAAAATGGTGAGGATCTTATTCTATAAAATATCCCAACCATTGTATGATGAAATATAGCACAACGCCTGGAATATCAAAGTTTTATAATGATTCGTATTGATTTTTTTTACTTTAGTTGAATTACTGGTATAGATGTGCTAAAGTTATTGCAATATCAACAAAAATCTTACCTTCATGAAAATGAAAATATTGATTTTTATGAGGCAGAACCTTAACATTCGATGTATTGAAATATGTCTTTTTTTATGCGTTCTAACTCTTCTTTTAGCAGAACCTTAACATTCGATGTATTGAAATACATCTTTTGATTCATGTAACCTAACATCATTTACGCAGAACCTTAACATTCGATGTATTGAAATTGGCTGAGAACGGTAAAGACGTCAATGCCGTTAGAGCAGAACCTTAACATTCGATGTATTGAAATAGCAGAATGACAAGGACCTAGTGTCTGGGAGAGAGGCAGAACCTTAACATTCGATGTATTGAAATTTAAATACTATTTCATCCAAAATTTTGATGTGAGGCAGAACCTTAACATTCGATGTATTGAAATTAAGCTGTTGGAATAGTAGATTGTAAAAACTCTGCCCGCAGAACCTTAACATTCGATGTATTGAAATAAGGCTTCGACGTCTTTCTCAAAGAAATCTATAATAGCAGAACCTTAACATTCGATGTATTGAAATCAGTTAAGCCTTTCAGTACCTATGAAGCCACTACATGCAGAACCTTAACATTCGATGTATTGAAATTGCTCGCATATGTCAAAATAAGTCTTAATAAATGCGCAGAACCTAAACATTCGATGTATTGAAATCCTACTTTTTTTCGAGTCAAGCATTTCACTCGAATGCAGAACCTTAACATTCGATGTATTGAAATATCGGCAAAATACCATCTTTAGGACTGCCAGGACCAGCAGAACCTTAACATTCGATGTATTGAAATATACATTTTTGATATATTTATCTAATATTTAAGAAAGCAGAACCTTAACATTCGATGTATTGAAATGCATTATCAGTTTGAGTAACAGGCAATTCAGTTACGCAGAACCTTAACATTCGATGTATTGAAATTCGCCGATACTTTCACGGTCAATGAGAGAATTCTTCGCAGAACCTTAACATTCGATGTATTGAAATGTGCATAGCTTGTCTACTATATTGCACTCACCTTCACGCAGAACCTTAACATTCGATGTATTGAAATCACTCACTACAACTTCTCCTGCTCTTAGTTTATAGCAGAACCTTAACATTCGATGTATTGAAATATCTCTGAATAGCTTAATATTCTTTTTAATCTCTTGCAGAACCTTAACATTCGATGTATTGAAATTAAGCTGTTGGATTTACTTGTTTTAAGAACTCAGCGCAGAACCTTAACATTCGATGTATTGAAATTCTGCTCTTTACTAAGTGTAATATTTTGTCCATCCAGCAGAACCTAAACATTCGATGTATTGAAATACAACTTCTATGAGTTGCAACAACTTGCTTTTCTTGCAGAACCTTAACATTCGATGTATTGAAATTTATCAATGAAAGGGAAAACCTTATTTATCTGCAGGCAGAACCTTAACATTCGATGTATTGAAATATAAATCCATAAACGAACTTGAATCCATGCGTATAGCAGAACCTTAACATTCGATGTATTGAAATAT
>JAEXBC010000177.1 GCA_023457875.1 Bacillota bacterium
GTTTAGAAAAGCTGATTGGATGTATAAAAAAAGTGACTATTTCCTTGATGTAAGTGAAAAATGGACATTAGATTCTGTTGAATGTGGAGATAAATGGGAACCAGGTTTTGTACCAATGAGTATTGTGGACAGTTGGAAACCATTGGGACTCCCTGATGATGCAAATAAAAGAATTATTGATGCTATTGAAGCGTGGTTCGAGGATTAATAAAATCAGAGTTTGTGGAAGGTGCACATGGAAATAAAAGAACTAAAACAGAAAATAGAGGAACAGAGAACACGAAACATAGAACTTTATAATTCTATTCCATTAGCTTCTCACGAGGATCCAATGAATGAAAAAGCAGAACCTATATTGAAAGAATGGAGAGAAGGCAGCAAAATACTAAAACAAATGCTTGCAGAATTATCAGAACTAGAAAGTAAAAATGTTAAGACTCACAAAGAAAAGAAAAGAAAAGTTCCAAGGTGTTTGTTAATGCATTTGGAGATGCAACAAAAAGGTATATCACAACTCAAACGTACGAGAGAGCGCAGAAAAGGATTGCAAAGCAAGTATTGTCACTTATAAGTAAATAAAATATAAGTTTGGTGAGGTGTAAAATGGGCGGTGCAAATGTAGAAGTTAAAGATTTAAAAGTTGGTGATAGTGTGTTAATTACTTCTAGCACTAGCGAAGGAATACAGATGAGAAAAGGAAACGTAGAAAAGATTACTGCTCATACTGTGTACGTTTCAAGTAGTAGAGGTCCTATTGCTATGAGAATTAAAAACATAGCATTAGTAAAAAGATTTGATAAATAAAATCTGATTTTTTTAGACAAATGTTAAGTAAAGACTTACACACTAAAGTTAAATTTTAATGCATTTAACTTTAGTGTTTTGGTGTTTATTTAAACATATTAAATTAGGGGGTAGTAGATATGACAAATAAATATATTAAAATGGTAAAAGCTAGATTGAAAACTTATAGAGACTTACAAGCTCAACACAGAATACTACTTAAGAAATATCTTACAGCAGGTGATCCGTATGTTGGTATTAGTACAGACTATAGTAAGGTTCCAGCTGGTTCAAAAGTTTATAATGTATCATCAAGGGTGGAGGATGCTATAGTTAGAAGTGATGAAATTATTTATGAGGTATCAGGAGCAGCTCAAGAGCTAGAACAATTAGATACAGCAATGGCACCACTAAAACCTATTCAAAAATTGATAATAGAATTAAAGTATATTGATGATCTTGATTGGGGTATTGTATCAAGCCGCGTAGGTTATTCAGAACGTCAATGCAAGAGAACGGGACAAGTTGCTCTTTTAAGAATGGCTCACATATTATACGGTGAGAAAACATACAACTTCTCTGCAGATGAATGTTTAAGAGAAATTAGTTAAAAGATATGGCACTTTTATGGCACTTTTATGGCACCATAAGTCTAAAAAGAAGTATTAATATACTAATATGCAACAAACAAATTGATGCCTCCCCCATCAAATATAGACTTAAAAAAAGACACTAGGCTTATATTAGGCTTAGTGTCTTTTAGGTGTGTGCAAAAATTAACCCAAAATCACACTAAAAGGAGAGAGCAAAAATGAAACCACCAATAGCTAGAATGGGCGGAAAGTCTAAACTAAGAAACAAAATTATCGAAAGAATACCAGAACATATTTGCTATGTAGAACCATTTTTTGGAGCAGGCTGGGTATATTTTGGTAAGGAGCTGAGTAAGGTTGAAGTTATTAATGATATTGATAAAGAACTCATTAATATGTTTAAGATGATCAAGTATCATGCTCCAGAAATTGAAAGAATGCTAGAATATGAGTTCTCTGGGCGAGATATGTTTGAAGAATATAAGCATTGTACAGTTGAGTATTTAACAGAAATTCAGCGTGCAGTGCGTTTTCTGTATCTCATTTCGCAGAGTTTTGCAAGTCGAGGAGAAACTTATGGTTATGGTACCAATAATAGACCTTCACCTCAGATTTTTTATAAGGGAGTTTTGGAAGAAATAAAGGAACGATTAAGAAATACCTATGTCGAAAACAAATCTTTTGATGACATTATTAAGAGGTATGATAGAAAGTACAGCTTTTTCTTTTGTGATCCTCCATATTTTCAGACTTCAGGATATGGAAATACATTTGGAGAAAATGAGCATTTGATGCTAAGGGATGCACTAACAAACATTAAAGGGCAATTCCTAGTAACTATTAATGATCATCAACAGGTAAGAGAATGGTATAAAGACTTTAATATTCAAGAAGTAAAAGTTATGTATTCTGTATCTAAAGAGAAAGAGGCTAGAAAAGAATATGGTGAGCTTATTATAACAAATTATTAACCTTAAGGCGTTGGATTAGAACGTAGTACCCTTAATGTATAGAAAGGTGGTGATATATATTATGAATACGGTTGAACCTATAAGAGATAGAAGCTTAATACTTGATTTTAGCGATTATTTTAAAGAAAGATGTGAACGTGATCATGTGTTATTTATGACGGGGATATATTGTGGTAGACGTATCTCAGACATATTACCACTAAAAATACGGGACATTAGAAATGCAGATTACATAGATATTAGAGAAGAAAAAACAGGGAAAGAAGCAAGGATTTTAATAAATGATGAACTGAAGAAAATTTATAAAGATTATTGTAAAAACAAAAGGGATTATGAGTATGTATTTAGAAGAAGCAAAGGTAAGAATGAACCAATATCAAGGCAAAGGGTGTGGCAAATATTAAATGAGGCAGCTGACTTCTTTGAGTATAAAGATAAGATAGGATGCCATACTTTAAGAAAGACTTTTGGGTACTGGTTATATAAAGATACTGGTGACGTAGTTGCCATAAAAGAGTTACTTAATCAATCAGATATATCAGTAACTAAAAGATATATAGGTGTTACTCAAGACTCAAAAGATAGTATGGTTAAGAATTTGACATTTATAAAGAAGTAATTCTCTATTTTTAGGTGTAATTTTACTTTTTTTGTTTATGTAAAATATGACATTAAAAAATACGAGTTTCTTCTATATAAGTGGAAAGTTAAAATAATGTTTTACAGAATTATACGGTATGTAAAATATCATGCAATTACAAAAAATAGCGTAAAAGTCTTGATAAACAAAGATTCGTATGAGAAAGTGCAAAAAAATCCTTTCGTAAAAAAGACAAAAAGTAGATAAGATTTATCGGCTCTCTACCTTTCAAGTGCCAGAAAAAAAGGGGTGAAAATAGTGAAAAAAACAGCCAAGCAAATCATACAAGAAAATATTCAAACCATTGAAGAATGGGCGTTACAAGGAATGACTAAAAAAGAAATAGCAAAATGCCTTGGTGTTGGTTATTCCACATTTAGGGATGAAATCAATCAAATTCCTGGCACTCTGGCACTTTTCAAGAAGATAGCCATAACCAAAAAAGATTGTAATAAGGAAAAGGTTGAGAATGTAGAAGAATCCCTATATAAAAAGGCTATAGGTTATAACTACATAGAGGAAGTACCAGTAAAAGTAAAAAATGAATACTTTGATGAGGATGGTAACAAGTACACAAAAGAAGAAGTAGAGGTTGTGCAGGTTAAAAAACACAGTCCAGCAGATGTACAAGCAGCAAAGTTCTTTTTGACAAATAGGGCGAAGCGAATATGGCAAGATAATCCACATAAAGTTGAAAACGATAAAGAATCACTTAAGCTTAAGAAGAAAGAAGTAGAAAGTAGGGTGTTTTAATATGGCTCAAGAATTTAGTAAGAAGTTTTATAAGAGTAAAGAGTGGCTGGATTTACGTGAGCAGATCATATTGGAACGTGGAGCTACTTGTACCATGTGTGGTGAAGTAATCGTTGAATCAAAGTTTATTCAGCTACACCATATTGAAGAACTTAGTCCAGATAACATTAATGATAGGAATATCACGCTTAATCCAGATAATCTGCAGGTGCTTTGTCAGGTATGCCATAACAAACTACACGGAAGGTATTGCAAAGGAGCATTAAGAAATATAAAGCCTAAGCGTATAAATATCGTATATGGTCCACCAATGGCAGGTAAAACATCTTTAGTTAGAGAACACATCCAGCCAGGTGATCTAGTAATTGATATGGATAGATTATACAAGGCTATATCTTTTATGTCTGAGTATGATAAGCCAAATGCTATCAAGTTTAATGTTATGGCCGTTAGGAACTTATTAATTGACCAAGTGAAGACTAGATACGGGAACTTTAAGAATGCGTGGATAGTTGGTGGATATGCCAATAAGGTTGATAGAGAAAGGTTAGCTAGTGAGTTAGGAGCAGAGCTTATCTTTGTAGAAGCAGATAAGGAGGATTGTTATTATAGGTTGAAGTACTGTAATGATTATAGGCAGAGACATCAAGAGGAATGGAAGCAGTACATCGATGCTTGGTTTGAAGAATACAGAGAATAGCTCGTGTTCGTTGTACCACCCCCCGCTTAATGATTTACTAATTCCCCTGGGGACCGTTGGGGGGGAAGT
>JAEXBC010000178.1 GCA_023457875.1 Bacillota bacterium
GCTCTAAACAGATATACAGTATACTTATGCAGTTATTATTAAAAAAGTCCATACCAAGTAAAAAAGATACTTATAATGTTTTAAACGAAGTTTATATTTTGGGAGACTATGCTCAACATAACAAAGATTGCATTAGAATGTACGGTCTTTCTGAACAAGATGCAGATAGAAATGAATTTCAGCGTGATAGGGAAAGAATAGTTAATAGTAAAGCATTCAGAAGACTAGTAGATAAAGCACAAATATTTAGTGCAAAAAAAGGCGATCATTATAGAACTAGGATGACTCATACTTTAGAAGTAAATCAGATTGCTAAAGCCATTTCAGTTGCACTTAATCTTAACTTGGATTTAACTGAAGCAATTGCATTAGGACATGATCTAGGACATACTCCTTTTGGTCACCAAGGAGAAAGAACAATAAAAGAGATCTTAAAGGGTGAAAAGTTGTCTGGCTTATTTCAGATTAATTCATCAGATTTTAATGAAAAACTGATGGGAGGATTTAAACATAATTATCAGAGCGTTCGAGTGTTAACAAGAATAGAAGAGAAGTACATTGATTTTCCTGGACTTGATATCAGTATGCAAACACTTGAAGGAATACTAAAACATACAAAGTTAAAAGATGCAGAGTTAGATAATTTTATTGATAAGACTTTTATTGAGCATTTGCATATTAATATTCCATTTGCAACATCATTAGAGGGACAGGTTGTTGCAGTTGCTGATGAAATCGCCCAAAGAGGACATGATATTGATGATGCTATAACTTCTGGATTGATTACAATTGAAGATTTGATAGAAGCGTTAAGTATGAAAAAGTATGAGAGCCTTTACAAAATTTTATGCAATCAAAAGAATATGATAGATAATGGAAAGAGGCATTATATATCAGAAAGGGAATTAATTGTATCAAGAATTATTTCTAGTATTGTAGGCTTTTTTATTCAAGATGTAATAAATAATAGTAAGGAAAATATTACTAACTATAAAATACCTACTGAGAAAAAGATTTTTGATAAGAAACTTATAGATTTCTCTCCCAATATTGGAAAACCAACTTGTGGCTTTTTGGAAAAAGTTGTAAACAAAAAGGTTATTGGAAATTCAGAAGTAGCCTGTTTTGATTATAATGCAGACAAAATTATTGTAATATTATTTGAATCATATTATAGAAATCCAAAATTGTTACATGAAGGTACATTAAAAAAGATATATTTGGAGCAATTACAACATGAGGATTTGAGAATATCAGATACAGCAATTGATTATGTTAATGGTAATCTTGATATAATAAGAAAAGAGATACATAGAATAACTAATGTTTTCATTCCAGAGAATAGTATGTGTAAAGACGAGTATTATGAAATACTAGAAAAACGAAAGATATTAGTAAGAAATATTGTTGATTATATTGCTGGAATGACTGATAGCTATGCAATAAATGAATATGAGAGAATTAAATGATTTTAGTTATTAGGGTATAATCCTTCTAAGGCTAATTTAAGACCAAAGCTTTCGAAATTGATTGGTTTTTGAAGGGTGATATTAATCCTCTTATGTCTGGAAAAGAGAAGTAATTTGACTTTTATGCATATAGGTATCAATAAGATATGCATGAAAGTTAAATTTGTTTTAAAACGCAATTACAACTTAAGGCAATTGTTAATTCGCACTTTCATAGGTATTTTCTATAACTTCTTTTGAATAAGTCCCAGTGCGCTTTGAACTTGTAAAATTAATAGCCTTTTGGGGGCAGCAGAGAACACATCTTAAGCAGCGCATACAACCATTCTCTTTATTAATATGGAGTATGCCCTCCTTCATTATAAGATTATGATCAGGGCAAGTCCTAGGGCAAACGCCGCAATTAATACAGTCGTCATTGTTCTTGAGATTTCTATAAAATAAGTTGCCTAGGGTCATCTTTGATAAACCTTGGAGGACTTTATTAAAGGAGTTGTATTTAATCGGTATTTGGGCTAAGGGCTCCTTCTCTGAAGTTGATATCTTTTCTGCAAAATGATGTAACCTTTGATCAATCTCTTTAGAAAACTTGGTTCTTATTTTGACTAAGGGATTGTTTGGATTTGCATACAGATAGGCACTTGCACCGGGGACTCTGTAGTTATCTTGTGCAATCACATGGCATCCTTTATCTTGCAGCTTTTCGAGGAGGTAGTAGTTTGAGTCAAGAGGATTAGTGGTATAGGTAGAAAAAACGAAGGCTTTAGAAGGAGTCTTTTTTTTATGTAGCTTACTTACAAACTCTAGTACAATTTTGGGAGGCATATAGTCATACACTGGATAGCTAATTCCAAGAATAAAATCCTCTCTTTCTAGGTCATCAAGCTCACTTGTGGCTGTTTCAATGGGTATTACTTGCACCTTGCAAGTGTCCTTTTCCAGCAGAAATTCTGCTAGTTTTTCAGACAAGAATTTTGTATTACCTGTTCCACTAAAAAATACAATTTTTACGTTCATTTGTTTTATCTCCTTTACTGTTTAGCTGCTTAACTGTCAAGTATATAAATGATTAGCCTGCTTGAAAATACAACATTCTTCAAGTAGTATGATAGAATGAAGCAAAAGTCAAATTTTAAAGGGGATTATATGATTAGAAAATTTAAAGAAGATGATTTAGACAGTATTATGAAATTATGGCTTGAGACGAATATTTCTGCCCATAGCTTTATCGATGAAAACTATTGGAAAGAAAACTATGATGAGGTAAGACAAATGATACCCAAGTCAACTATTTATGTTTATGAGGAAGATACTATTAAGGGGTTTGTTGGATTAAGTGAGAACTATATAGCTGGCATATTTGTGGAAGCAAATAGTCAATCGAAAGGAATTGGAAAGGTTTTATTAGATTACGTTAAGGAAAGAAATAAAGAAGTCTTTTTATATGTTTATAAGAAAAACGAAAGAGCAGTTAGGTTTTATCTAAGAGAGGGCTTTACCATTGAAAACAAACAAATTGATAAAAATACAAATGAAATAGAGCTTCTTATGAAATGGGAAAGTAAATAAAAAATTAGATACTAAGCTATGTACCGACCCCAAATAGTTAGACGATATTGGCGTGGCGTGTGATAGACAAGGTATTTGCATAAACAAGACAAATTACGTTAAAATCCGAAATATAGAAGTGAACTTGGTCAATAACAAAACCCATTGCGGGAATATGACATTTTATGTGATATCAGATGGAGCCAAAAAGGTTATTTACGCTTGCTGCGATGTCAAACCATTTGTACCCAATGAGTTATATTTTGATGCAGATCTTTTAATAGTTGGACTTGTATCAGATGACGGCATACTTAAAGATGGGTCAAAGCTTGATGATGCACCTTTTAGAGGCGATATGTTTACCTTAGAAGAAATCATGGAAATAAAAAAGACATACAGAGTAAAGCGCATTGTGGTCACCCACATCGATGAGTATTGGGGTAAATCCTATGCCTACTACCAGGAACTTGAAAAAACTTTAGGCAACATATTTTTTGCCTATGATGGAATGGAAATTGCTTTATAACAGCTTCTCAGTATTTGTTACATACATATAAAAGGATATAAATTGAATTATTCAATTAAGCATTTATGTAAGCCATTTAATCTTTCCAGAAGTATCCTGCTATATTATGATTCCATTGGAATTTTATCACCCTCTGGTACAAGGAAGAATAACTATAGGCTATGGGCAGAGTTCATATAACTTTAAAGGGCAGTAATTATGAAATTGGCAAGCTAGCCGTAAGTTTTTTATACTTACGTTTTTTTGTATTAAGGTTGTTCCTATAAGTCATATTCTGATAAAATGTAAATAGAGAATTGACGCAATAAAATTTAAATCACATTTCTGAAAGGGAGAAAATAAGGTAGTTATATGTTATGTAGCTAGATATGTGAAATAGGAATGAAGAAGAGGAGGGAATATAATGGGTTTTTTAAATAAGATATTTGAAGAGAGTAATAAAAATATTAACGAAGAAAAAGCAGTGGAGTATGAGTCTTGCACAAAAACAATCCTTGAGCAGTTGGGATGTCCCTATCAAGTATTTACAACAGGAACTTCTGCGGATGTTGTTAGAGACAAGTATCAAGAGGCTTTAGTGAGAGGAAAAGAAAATGGATTTGTACCTCTCTTGGTGGTGAGTGATGAAATATTAGAGGAGTGGCTTGAAATTTTAGAAGACGATGAATATTCAAAGGAAGAAATGCTTAGGTTAAATGACTTAGATGGTAAAGCTATTCTAGATCAGCGTTATCAGGACTATGTGAGCAGTTTGCAAGAGGATGGTTTTGATATGGACGAATGGATGGGTAAGTTTGAAGAGGGAGACCATCTAGCGCAATTAACGTCTTTTTTGAAAATGGGAGAAGAAGAGATCCAGGAAACTATTCTAGTGGAAATTCCTGTAGAGTATCCATGGCAAGTGGTTGCATGGCTGCCAATAGGTGGGTGGAACGAATGCCCACAGGCGAAGGAAATGATGGCAATTTGCAAGTATTGGTATGAGACATATGGTGCGATACCAGCAGTTTTTTCTCATGATACCATCGAATTTATTGTGCCAAAGCCAATTGAGAAGGAGGATGAGGCTTGGGAGCTAGCTAAGCAGCATTATGCCTTTTCACCAGACCGTGTTGATCAGTGCACAAATACAGGCACTTTGGGAGAGGTTGCACATTGCTTACATAAGTCAAAGGTGTGGTATTTTTGGTGGGATTAGTCTTCTGGTTAAGATGAACATAAAAATAGGGAGATGATGAAATAGTAATGGGGAGTACTCATTAACTACGATATGGTGGTTGTTATTATACCTAATGAACTTTAGTACGAAGTGATGGAGATATAACATAAATAAGAGATTGTATTAGGAAGAAGGGAAGATACTGCAAAACAAAGGGGGACAATATGGCAATGTGGAATCCGTGGCGAGGCTGCCACAAATTCAGCGAAGGCTGCAAGTTCTGTTATATTCACAAGGGTGATCTTAAGCGAGGGGTTGATACAAATGAGATCATTAAAACTGATAAGTTTGATGTGCCTATCGCTAAAAAGAAAAATGGTGAGTATAAGGTAAAGTCTGGACAAATAGTATATCTGTGCTTTTCAACTGATTTTTTTATTGAGGAAGCAGACCAGTGGCGCAGTGATTGTTGGAAGATGATGAGGGAGAGATCCGATTTAACATTCATCTTTCTTACAAAAAGAATTGAACGATTCCTTGAGTGTATTCCAGAGGATTGGGATGAGGGCTATGAC
>JAEXBC010000179.1 GCA_023457875.1 Bacillota bacterium
TTGGACTACTACGTGGAAAATATACTATGAGTCATACAGCGTGTAAGTATTCTAGAGGAAGTGGACTCGCCGTGCCTATCTTCATTGTGGGAATGCTTGTTGCGGTTATATTAAATATGATAGGTACCTCTTTACTATTAGGGTATAGACCTGATCTTTCTAGTAATATGATGGCACAAGAGTATACAATGTTGAAGAAGGATGAACCTCATCAAATTGCAGCGTTTAAGGTATATTATAAGGATTTTTACTATCTAGATATTTCTATGAATAATGAGAATCCCCTTACCTTTTCAATTGTTGACGCAAAAGGAAATGTGGTCTATGAATGCCATGAGAAGAATATCAATCAAAAAGATATTAAACTAAAATTATCAAAGGGTGAGTATCAAATTCTCCTTTCTGAACCTTCACAAGAAAATTATGATGGGTTTATGAATATATCTTATACCTTGGATTAGAAAAAATAAAAGGTTTGTTGTTTTCTGAAATTTCTTGCGATATAATTCTTCTAAAAAGTTATGTTACCGCAAGGAGCAAGAAGATGAAGAAAATAGCATTAGATGTTGAAGCTTGGTAGAAAAATCGTTTATGTTTAGCCTTAAATGTTTATGAAATATTTAAGGCTTTTATTATTTTTTTTGTCACACAGACAATCTAGCGTTGTCTAATATATGTGGGAGGTTAATAGATGTCGCAAATGGATGTAAATCAACAAATAGAGAACTCATTAAATGGAGACAAAGTGGCTTTAGAGCAGCTATTACTAGATGTTCAGGATTTAATATTCAATTTATCTTTGCGAATGTTAGGAAGTATTTCGGATGCTGAGAACGCAACACAAGATATTTTAATTAAGGTGATGACCAGTCTTTCTTCCTTTAGAAAAGAGTGTGCATTTTCAACATGGGTATATCGGGTTGCAACCAATTATCTCATCAATTATAAAAAATCCATGTTTGCAAAGCACCCGCTGAGCTTTGATTTCTATGGCAATGACATACAAAAAGGATACATAGATAACTACAGCGTTGATTTAAAAGCTGTAGATGAAGACTTGTTAGCTGAAGAACTCAAGCTATCTTGCACAAATGTCATGTTGCAGTGCTTAGATCCAGAAAGTCGTTGCATTTTTATTTTAGGTACCATGTTTAAACTTGATAGTCGCATCGCGGGAGATATTTTAGGAATTAGAGCAGATCATTATAGGCAGAAGCTTTCTAGGACGCGAAAAAAGATGGCGGAATTCTTGTCTTGTTATTGTGGTCTTTCTAAAACAGGTGCTTGTAATTGTAAAAAAAGAATAGGATATGCTATTAAAAGTCATCGGCTTAATCCGTTAAAGCTAGAATATAGTGGACTTGAACAATTAGAAGAAAACCTATTAGTAACCTATACAGAGAAGATGGAAACCATAGATGATCTTTCTACTATTTTTGATAATACCATTAAATATAAATCTCCGTCAGCAGCAAAGGCATTTATCAAGGCATTTTTGAAGTCTGAGGAAATGAAGTTCATTCAGAATATTATCGTGTGAGGAGAGAATGTATATGAAAACATATTTAGTTCCATTATTAATCGGTTGTGTGATAGGGGTAATAGATATTATGCCCATGATAAAAAATAAGCTTGATCAGTATTCTATTGCATCAGCCTTTGTTTTTCACCTTTTTATGCCAATCGTTGTTTTTAATCTATCATTGGAAATTATTTGGTGGTTAAGGGGTGGTTTAGTCTATCTGATTTGTGCAGTGCCAGTTGTAATCTTAATTGCCAAAGAAGATCAAAAAGCAGCACCTATTGTAGCTGTTACTTCTGTGGTAATGGGAACAATTGTTGGTGTTTTGGCACATTTTATTTTATAAAAGAATGCATACTACATATCAATTAGTCTTTATTAATGGTTACCTTAGATGTATAAAGAGCATTTAAGGTAACCATTAATGTTATTTAAAATGTGATTATACTTTGAGAGAATTGTATAATAAAGTACATTGTTTTGTAAAATTTGACGTGTTATAATTTTATTAGGAAGCAAACAAGGTATCTTTACTTGGATACCAATATTGGATAGCAAGAGTGGTGGAAAAATAGAAAATAGATAAGATAAATAGAGTGTGTAGGGACTGTCCCACTAAGGAATTTAGATACAATATGTTAATGTACTCAGTTAGTTGAGCATGATATTTTGTTGTATGAATCTCTAGTGGAATAGTCCTTTTATGGTGGAAGGATAAGTGTAGGATAACCCTTGATATGTAGTAAAATCATCAAACTTTTTTTATTATGAATAGTTAGAATTATATGATATGATGAAAAAGTGCGCATTGGACTGAAAAAAGATTATATTAGTAAATAAAACAAAAAATGGAAATGCATATAAAGGTAATAGAGTGGTGTAAGGATTTATATAAACAGTGATACAAGTATTGAATATGATGTCAAATAATAATGAATAGGAGGAGGTCATAGGATATGAATAAAGGAATGATCTACACAAATGAGAATTGTACAGGGTGTAATAGATGTATATCAGTCTGTCCAGTTGGTGTTGCAAATCATGCCATCACGCTCGAGGATGGAAGCTGTAGAATTGAAGTAGATGAAACAAAATGTATTGATTGTGGAGAATGCTTTAAGGTATGCCAACATGAAGCAAGGGCTTACGGAGATGACTGCGAGACCTTTTTTAGTGATTTAGCAAAAGGCAATAAAATATCTGTCATTGTTGCTCCAGCATTTATAGCAAATTATCCAAGGGAATATAAGAAAGTATTTGGCTATTTAAAGGGGAAGGGTGTTAATCATATATATAGTGTAAGCTTTGGTGCAGATATTACAACATGGGGATATTTGAAGTATATCACTGAGCACAATTTTACCGGCGGGATTTCCCAACCCTGTCCAGCTGTTGTAAGCTATATTGAAAAATACATGCCAGAGCTAATCCCTAAATTAGTTCCTATTCAGAGTCCTATGATGTGTACTGCTATTTATATCAAAAAATATTTGAAGTTAGAAGATAAACTTGCGTTTCTAAGTCCATGTATTGCAAAAAGAGTTGAAATCAATGATGAGAACAATCATCATTATGTGGATTATAATGTGACCTATCAACATCTAATGGAGAAAATCGGTAGGGCTTATGAAAATTGTAAGGAAGCCAGTGATGAGATTGAACACGGCTTTGGCTCAATCTATCCTACACCTGGAGGCCTCAGGGAAAATGTTGAACATTTCTTAGGCAAGGAGGAGATGATTCGCCAAGTAGAGGGGACAAGACATGCCTATAAATTCCTTAAGGACTATTTAGAGCGTATAAAAGGCAAGAAGCCACAACCTTTTTTAGTAGATATATTAAACTGTGAAATGGGTTGTATATTTGGTACAGCAACTGAAAAAGAGCGCAATACAGAAGATGTTCTTTTTGAGATGAATAACCTGCGAAATAGATATAAGTCTGAAATGGTTAAAAAAGGCCTAAAGAAACAGGAGCGCAGTCCTTGGGCTAAGGAACTTCCTCCAGAAAAGAGACTAGAATGTTTTAATGCCCAGTTTAAAGATCTAAACATAAATGACTTCATTAGGGAGTATTCTAATAAGCGCATTCATGTCGAACAACCTAGCGAAAGAGAACTGGATACCATTTTTAAAGAGATGCATAAGTATACCCGTGAAGATAGAAGCGTTAATTGCTCTGCTTGTGGGTACGATACTTGTAAGGCGATGGCAAGTGCCATATTTAATGGTGTTAACATGAAAGAGAATTGTATTCACTTTGTTAAGGACCAACTTTCTATAGAAAAAAATGAGATTTTTGAGAGAGATGAAAAAGAAAGACAACAAAGACAGAAGTGGGATGAAGACTTTAAGATTATTAAGGAAAAGTTTGATAATCTTCAGGCTTCTATAGTAGAATTATCAGTTGGGAATCAAGCCTCAGCAACTAAGGCAAGTAGTATGGCTGTATCCGTAGGTGAGATGAATGCCTTTTGTAAAGAATTACAAATCGGGCTTGGAAGCATTCAGAGCTTCTTAAACGAGTACAAGGTGAATAATGAAGAGATTATTAAGGTATCTGGTCAAACCAATATGCTTGCATTAAATGCATCTATAGAAGCTGCTAGAGCAGGTGAAGCTGGCAAGGGCTTTGGTGTTATTGCTGAGGAGGTAAAGGCACTGGCAGACAATACGAAGCAACTGGTGGAAAAGAACAAGATGAGAGGTAATCAAATCATTCCTTCTATTGAGCAGAACTTAAGAGATGTGGATGACTTCATTAGTGAAATTGAAAGATTTAGTGAAGAAATCTCCAATGTTGCAGCAGTTACTCAGGAAATATCAGCTCAGACTGACCTTATTGCAGATATTTCAAAAGCACTACAAAGTAAAATGCAGGATCTTGTATAAGAAAAAAGTAGTGTGAATAAAGAGAATCCAATTCCTTCCTTGAAAAGTAAAAGAAAAGTGATATAATAATTATTATTAGAAGCAAACTATACTGATTAATAGGATATGGAGGAAAAAAGATGAATCTAAAAGGTACAAAAACAGAGAGAAATTTACTTGAAGCATTTTCAGGTGAATCACAGGCAAGAAATAAGTATACCTACTATGCTTCAAAGGCAAAAAAAGAGGGCTACACACAAATTGCTGCTTTGTTTGAAGAGACAGCTAACAACGAAAAAGAACATGCGAAAATATGGTTCAAATTGCTTCATGACGGCATTGCTTCTACCGAGGAGAATCTTAAGGATGCAGCAACTGGTGAAAACTATGAATGGACAGAGATGTATGCTACCTTTGCAAAAGAGGCTAGAGAAGAAGGCTTTGATGATATCGCAGCTTTATTTGAGGGTGTAGCAAAAATAGAAAAGGAACACGAAGAGCGCTACCTTAAGTTATTAAAGAACTTACAAGAAGATGGCGTATTCAAAAAAGAAGAAGAAGTAGAATGGGTTTGCAGAAATTGTGGACATGTTCACAAAGGAAAGAATGCACCAGATGTATGTCCAGTATGTAATCACCCACAAGCTTATTTTGAAGTAAAAGCTACTAATTATTAAACATCGTTTATAATAAGCTGCACAAGCTTTATGGGCTACTCACTATGAAATGGCTACAATATGTTGTAGCCATTTCATAGTGAGTAGCTTTTTTGTGCTCAAAAACCTGAGTGGTGCTACTCAATTGCTTTTAGCCTAGAATAAATGGTATGATAAAACATAATATCAGGTGAAAGGAGCTTACTAAAGCTTATGTGCATAAGAAGGCTTTAGCATAATTAATGAATGGCAAAAAAGGACTATTATCAAATCGGAGAAGTATCAAAAATATGTCACATTCCTATTCGAACACTTCATTATTATGATGAAATCAATCTACTTAAGCCCGATAAGGTGGACGAAGAAAGCCAGTATAGATATTACTGCCATAATCAGTTACAAATGATTAATTTCATTAAATTTTATAAAGAAGCTGGATTTTCTTTGGAGGAAATAAAACAGCTTATTGTAAGAGAGAATGTGACCTTTAATCAGAGAAAACTAAAGGAAAAATGTGATGAAATCGATGGAGAGATTGCACGGTTAATGATTTTAAAAAAGAAACTTAAGTATATGAACTGGGATATCTACAATAAACCTCTTGAAAGCGTAGTAGAATTTAAGGAAATACCTCTGTGTTATGTGGCATACTCAAGATATAAGGGCGGAGCTACGC
>JAEXBC010000180.1 GCA_023457875.1 Bacillota bacterium
AAGTAAATTCATTTGAAGGAAAATAGGGCGGGGTTAACATATATGAGCACATTATCATGCCAGAAGCTTGCTATTATTAGTATATTCCCGACAGTAACCAAGTTCTAAAATCGTCTATTATTGTGTATTTTTTACTACAACACATTGAATTTGCTAATAAATTATAGGGTGAATGATAAGTATAACTTAATTCTTTACCCTTGAGGAATGAGTTCTGAAGTAAACGCAATGTTGTATATAGTTGTATAATGTTTTAATTCATGTTATAATCTAGTCATGAACATGAAAGATTACCTTACAATTAAAGATGCATCCGCTGTACTCGGAGTAGATAAAATGACTTTGAGACGTTGGGATAAAGCAGGAAAGCTAAATGCTTATAGGCATCCTATTAACAAATACAGACTTTATAAGAAGCAGGAATTAGAAAATCTGTTGAAAGGAATAGAGAACAATGTCTGATTGGGAAATATATGAACAACAAATATTTGAAAAATTCAGAAGTAAATATGATAACTGTGACTTTATTAAAAATCATAAAATTAAGGGTCTTTACAGCAATGTAAATAGACAAATTGACGTTGCAATAATAGGTAATCTAGCAGGGATTGAGCAACTAGGAGTTATAGAGTGTAAATATTATAATAAAAAAATAGATGTTAAAACTGTTGATAGCTTTATAGGTTTTATTCAAGATGTAAATGCAAATTTTGGAATTATAATTACAAATCAAGGTTTTTCTGAAGGTGCAACTAACAGGGCAAAAAATCAAAAAGTACATCTTGATATTATTAATATAGAGGAAATTGACGAATATGAATTTGAGCCAGATATAGGTTATTGTGAAATGTGTGATGAAACAGACAGAAATCCAATATTCTGGGATGAGAATTATAGTAGAGAAGATGAATATTTATTGGCTAATTGTCAATGGTGCAGTGAACCTCATATTAGATGTAATTATTGCGGAGCCGAAACACCTACGTCAATGCGAGAAGATGACATTCTTAAATGTAGTGGCGGATGCGGTTTAGAAGTCAAGATAACAGAAGAGTGCGACAGAAAAGGTTATTGTGAAACTCATTATGAAGTGGTAAAATGGAGTAAAAAAAATGACTAAAGTTGTAATATATGCAAGGGTTTCAAGCAAAGAACAAGAGAAAGAAGGCTATTCTATTCCTGCTCAATTAGAACTGCTCAGAAAATATGCTCTTAAGAATAACTATACGATAGTAAAAGAGTTTGAAGATGTTGAGACGGCTAAATCTTCAGGAAGAACGTACTTCAATGAAATGATTAAAATGCTGAAGAACAGCAAAGATACAAATACAATTCTTGTAGAAAAAACAGATAGATTATACAGAAATCTTCCCGATTATGTCTTGCTTGACAGTATGCACCTTGATTTACACTTTGTTAAAGAAGGTGTTGTATTAAACGATAACTCACACTCTAGTGAAAAGTTTATGCACCTGATAAAAGTCGGAATGGCAAAACAGTATGTAGATAATTTAGCTGAAGAAGTGAAGAAAGGATTGTTGCAAAAAGCTAAAGAAGGCTATGTTATGGGTAAATCACCATATGGATATAACAAAATTAACCCTAAAGAAAGTGTCATCAATGAAGCGACTTCCCCATTTGTGATAAGAGCCTTTGAGATATACGCTGAAGGGAATATTTCACTCTCTAAATTGGTTACACAATTACATGCAGAAGGTTTTACTTATAAGTTGGCTCAACCGAAGATACAAAAATCTCAACTTGAACATATCCTTAAAAATCCTTTCTACTATGGGATGATACAATTTAAAAATGAATTATATAACGGCAAGCACGAACCAATAATAACAAAAGAATTATTTGACTTGGCTCAAGTAGCTTTTAAAAAGGATAATAAGCCTAAATATCAAATGCCCAAAAGTTTTATGTTTGCAAATGTACTTAAATGTTCAAATTGTGGATGTCAAATTAGTGGTGAAATTAAAAAGGGCAAATACATTTATTATAGTTGCAGTGGTGGTAAAGGTGAATGCGAGCAACAGCATGTTTACATCCGAGAAGAAGATATTGAAAAACAATTTATTGAAGCATTAGAAAGAATTTCTTTGAGTGAAGAACAAAAAGAATGGATGACTAAAGCCTTAATTGAGAGTTTTAAAGATGAACAACTTTATACAAAAGAGCGTATAGATAGTTTCAATGAACAAAAAGAAAATCTAAGAAGAAGGATAGATAATATCTACTTGGACAAACTTGATGGAAAAATTAGTGAAGCATTTTGGATGACAAAACATTCTGAGTGGACGAATGAATTAAATAATATTCAAAACAAAATAAATGCTCATGAAAATTCTAATATTAATTTCATAGAGCATGGTTCAAAAATCTTAAAGTTTTGTACTCAAGTAAAAATGGAATATTTGAAAGCAAATAATGTTGAGAAAAAAGAGATACTAAAAATAGTACTTCAGAACTCATTCCTCAAGGGTAAAGAATTAAGTTATACTTATCATTCACCCTATAATTTATTAGCAAATTCAATGTGTTGTAGTAAAAAATACCCTGGATTGGATTCGAACCAATGACCTACCGCTTAGAAGGCGGTTGCTCTATCCAGCTGAGCTACCAGGGCTTATCTTTATATTCTGTTGTCATGCCGCTGGATAGAGCTATTTTACCTTTGTTGAACTTTTACTCATTCTTCCTAAAAGATTCAACAGGCCAGCTAACCAGTGCTTGTTTTT
>JAEXBC010000181.1 GCA_023457875.1 Bacillota bacterium
GAGTATTGATGGTGGATACACTGAAGTTTAATTAGAATAATGATTTTATAGTTTGTGGCGGGTACCTATTATACATAATAGGTATCTGCCACTATGTTTTTTTAAAGACTATTTCTTGTTTATGTTAACTGATGTATAATAAAAGAAGTAAAAGCAACATCATAATCATTTGATTCAACAAATAAAATATATAGTTATAGATAAGAATAGAATAAGCGAAGAACTGGGGGGATAGAATATGGTATTATATTTTTCAGGTACAGGAAATACAGAATATATAGCAAAATTAATTGCAAAGGGATTAGGTGATGAATGCCTCAATTTGTTTGATAGAATTAGAACAAATGAACAATCACCTTTGTATTCAGAAAAAACATATGTCATTTGCACGCCAATCTATGTTTGTGCAATGCCTTTGTTTTTCACTAAGTATTTAAAGTCAATAACATTTAACGGAAATAAAAAAGTGTATTTTGTTTTTACAAGTGGTGGCTATTGTGGTAGTGCAAAGGTTCAAGCAAAATTATTTTCACTCAGAAAAAACTTAAAATGCTTAGGCTACGCTGAATTTGTAATGCCTAGAAACTATGTTGCCAATAATAGGTATGCGATGGATGAGGAAGAAGTCATTTATTCAAAAATTTCAAAGGCTACCCAAAAGGTACAGCAAGTTGTTGAAGCTATTAAAAATGAAGATAAGCTCAAAACTCGCCATGTGTGGCTCTTTGAAACCTTGATTATTGCGCCTTTTGTACCTGTGTGGACAAAATATAAGTTGGTTGCAAAGGATTTTTATGCAACAGATGAATGTATAGGGTGCCAAGTATGCGAAAAGGTTTGTCCCTTAAATAATGTTAAGGTTATTGATAAAAAGCCCAAGTGGGGAGAAAACTGTACCCATTGTATGGCATGTGTTGCAAAATGTCCTAAAAAAGCAATCGAATTTGGTAATATGACAAAGGGCAAACCAAGATATCTTTTAAAAGATTATGTCCCTACTAAGAAGGCAGATTAATCATAATCAATAACTTTTGTTAATTAATAGCATATAAACAAAGTGAGCAGCTATGGAGGATTCATAATATATGGAAATTAAAAAAATTACAATTGTAGGTATGGGTGCATTAGGCGTCATGTACGGTGACTTTTTCTCTAGGAAGTTAGGAAAAGAGAACACTGAATTTGTAGCCAATAAAAGAAGAATAAAAGCATTTAAAGAACATGGCGTTTTCTGCAATGGCCATCCCTGTGATTTTACCCTTGTAGATGAAGAAGAAACAGGTAAACCAGCAGACTTACTTATATTTGCAGTGAAGGCAACTGCGTTAGAAGAAGCCATTTTTACGGTGAGGAATAAAGTATCGAAAGACACCATTATTTTGTCAGTATTAAATGGAATATCAAGTGAAGAAATTATACGAAGCGTATATGGGACTAATCAGATTATCCACTGCGTAGTTCAAGGCATGGATGTCATTAAAACGCAAAGCAAAGTCGTATATACTCAATTTGGGCAATTTTGCATTGGCATAACGGAAGAAAGTAAGGATAAAAAACAGAAATTACAAGATGTGGTCACCTTGTTTAATAAGCTGAATATACCCTATATAATAGAGAAGGATATTATGCGTAGGCTGTGGAGTAAATTTATGCTTAATGTTGGGGTAAATCAAGCAGTTATGATATATGAAGGAACCTATGAGACAGTTCAAAAGCCAGGAGAGGCGCGGGACCTCATGCAAAATGCTATGAAAGAGGTCATTATCTTAGCGCAAAAAGAAAATGTTAATGTCACTCAAGAGGATTTTGATGGCTATATAGCGCTTATTGATCAAATGAATCCGAAGGGGATGCCCTCCATGAGACAAGATGGCTTAGCACACAGAAGGTCAGAGGTTGAACTTTTTGCAGGTACAGTGATTGCTTTGGCAAATAAGCATAAGATAGATGTACCAGTGAATAAGAAAATTTATGAGTTGGTTATGAAAATGGAAGATGAGTATTAATGAGATTTTCGATGTTAAAATTTTACCCAATTAACTTAAATAAAAGGGTCAATAGAGATATAAGAGATAAACATAAACAAGAGAAAGAGAATTGTTATGCCTTCTGATAAAGAACTGCAGAGAACATTATGTGAAGTTTTAGAAGAGATGGGCGAGTCGAAAGAAGTGGACGAGCAATCATCATATGTTTAAAAGAATGGCGAAACTCTAGAAATTCTGTCTAAATAATGTACGCAAAAATTTCAAGTCTTAGAACGATTATTCGCTCTAAGACTTGTTACGTCTTTAGGCAGATGCAATAAAATTTATATAAAGATATTGATGATAGATAGTGCAAAAACCTATTTCTTATAATTGGAAGTAATATAATATTAGCATCAAATAAAAAATATATACACATAATAGAAAATATTATAAAATAAATGTAAATATTTTAATAAATCTTTCTGTGAATAACTAGCATTATAACTGGCATTTAGAGGTAAAATATTATTTATACAAAATAGCTATAGTATTGGGGGATTTCACAGTAGTAAGCTATAAGGTCATTAATCCGCCTAAAAATAATAGGGTACAGCAGTTATGGAGTATACTAACATAAGAGGTGAAATAATTGAACGAAGCGATAAATAGAGTACGTGTTTTTAGAGATGCAAGGGATTGGAGTCAATTCCACACACCTGAGAATTTGGCAAAATCAATTGCTATTGAAGCGGGAGAACTTCTTGAAAATTTTCAATGGAATAGTGACTTTGATAAAGAAAAAGTAGATGAAGAACTAGCAGATGTGATGATTTATTGTATTCACATGGCGGACGCACTTGGCGTAGACATCAATAAAATTATTTCTGATAAGATGGATAAAAATGAATTGAAATATCCAGTTGACAAAGCAAAAGGAAACAGCAAAAAGTACACACAATTATAAGCATATTAAGGGGAGTATATTATGGTTGTTTATGAAGCAACAAAAGATTTATTCATGCAGCATGTGGAAGAGGATTTAATTGCACAGAAAATTTATCAAGTGTTTCAAACGAAAATAGGCAAAACGAGTCAGAATGAGTTTAAGTCATGGGATCATTCTTTGCAGTATATGTATAAGGTGCTTAATAGTACTGAAATTCCGGATAGAGCTGGCATTGCTATTGAGTACAGATTACCTGCTACTTCCAAGCGAGTTGATTTTATCATTACCGGTATAGATGCAGAGGATAGAGAATCAGCAGTCATTATTGAACTTAAGCAGTGGGAAAAGGCATTTTATGTAGATGGAAAAAAAGATATTGTCAGAACATATGTAGGAGGAAGGGAAAGAGAAGTTCCCCATCCTTCTTACCAAGCTTGGTCATATGCTTCTGTAATCATGGATTATAATGAAACGGTTCAAAAAGAGCTCATCGCTTTATACCCTTGTGCTTATATGCATAACTATCATCCCAATAATGATGATCCAATATTAGATGAAAATCTCTATCCATGTATTGAAGACGCACCACTCTTTAAAAGTGGAGACGTCATTAAGCTTAGAGATTTTATAGCAAGGTACATTAAAAAAGCTGATAGTAATCATATTATGTACAAAATTGAGAACGGTAGAATAAGGCCTTCCAAGTCCTTACAGGATGCTTTAGTGAAAATGATGCAAGGTAATCAAGAATTTGTCATGATAGATTCACAAAAAGTAGTTTATGAGACAGCTCTAGTTAAGGCAAGACAAGCATATAAGGAAGGTAAAAAAGAAGTCATTATTGTTGAAGGTGGACCTGGTACGGGTAAATCTGTATTAGCCATTAATTTATTAGTGCAGTTAACAAGTGAAGAAATGGTTTGCCAGTATGTTTCAAAGAACAGCGCACCAAGAAATGTATATAAAAATAAACTTCAAAGTGGTTATCGTAAAAAGTTTATTGACAACTTATTTAAAGGAACAGGTGCATATTATGAGGCTAAATCCAATGAAATAGATGTATTAATTGTAGATGAAGCACATAGACTTAATGAGAAATCAGGTATGTTCATGAACTTAGGTGAAAATCAAACGAAAGAGATTATAGAAACTGCAAAGTGTTCAATATTTTTTATTGATGAATATCAAAAAGTTACAGCAAGTGATGTTGGTAAAATTGAAGATATTGTCTACTTCGCTAAAAAGGCTGGCGCTCATATTACGCGCATGGAGTTGGATTCACAATTTCGTTGTAATGGGTCAGATGGGTATCTGGCTTGGCTGGATGATGTTCTTGGTATTAGAGAGACTGCCAATGATATAGGTTTTGAAGGGGATTATTTATTTGAAATAGTTGATGACCCTAATAGGCTTTATGAATTGATTGCTGAAAAAAATGCTATAAACAATAAAGCAAGACTAGTGGCAGGGTACTGCTGGGAGTGGATTAAGGAAGGGAAGGATAATCCAAGCATTCATGACATTAACATTCCTGAATTTAACTTTTCCATGAGTTGGAATCTTGGTTCAACAAGTACATGGGCTATAGATCAGACATCAGTCAACCAAGTAGGATGTATTCACACTTGTCAGGGACTGGAATTTGATTATGTAGGTGTTATCATTGGTGAGGATCTGCGTTATGAGGATGAAAAAGTTATTACTGACTTTAGTAAACGTGCTACAACAGACAAGTCATTAAATGGTATTAAAGGAGATTGCCGAAAAGGTAATGAATACGCATTAAATGAAGCAGACAAGATTATTAGAAATACTTATAGAACGCTTATGAGCAGAGGCCAAAAGGGATGCTTTGTATATTGCCTAGACAAAAATCTGACAAATTACTTGAGAAGACGTTTGAAAATAAGTATGCAGTATCAAGTATTCACTAATGAAGTACTTGTTGTAGCAGAGTCGAGTGAAGAATACAAGGTATGAGAGTATTTGTAGTACTATTACAGTAGTCTATAGTGATAGCTTTTTGTTAAGTTGAGTGATATTTTTAGCTTAACATGGAAAAATCACTGTGGACTTTTTATTTAAATGAGATTTATGATAGTCACCTAAAAATAAAAATCTATTAATAACAAAGATTTAGGACTTTTAAAAGTAGGTAAAGAATTAGAAAAAGTGAAGGGGAGTTAAGTGAAATGCAGAAGGTAGACCTCATCATAATCACTTCAGGTACGGAGCATATTAATCCTGAATTGGAATGGCCTAAAGAAAAAGAAACAATCGATGTCAATTTTAATGGTGTTACTGCCATGATCAATGTTGCCTTAAAGCACTTTTTATCAAATCAGGCTGGACACCTTGTGGTGATTTCCTCTGTAGCTTCATTAAGAGGAAAACGATTACTGATATTCGGCCCAGTTTGGTAGATACAGAAATGGCTAAAGGTAATGGTTTATTTTGGGTTCAACCAACCCGAAAGGTTGCTATGCAGATTTATAATAAGATTAGTTGAACAAATTTCTTCTATTCAAAGGAGAGTGGCTAAAATGTGGAAATGTCCGAAGTGCGGTGGTGAGTTTGAAAATACGAAGCATCATTATCTTTGCGAGAAACCTAACAGAATAGACGAATATATCGCGGCACAACCTGAGAGCGTTCAACCATTTTTAAATCAAGTGAGAGATACTATTCGCGTCGCCCTCCCAGAAGCTGAGGAGAGAATCTCATGGAGTATGCCGACTTTCTGGAGCAAGCGCAACATCATCCATTTTGCTGCGTTTAAAAAGCACATAGGAATATATCCAGGTGCAGAAGCGATGGTACATTTTGCAGATCGTCTTAGGGAATATAAGACAAGCAAAGGATCACTGCAGCTTCCTTATGACAAGCAGTTACCACTCCCATTGATAGCAGAGATAGCGAAATGGTGCTATGAAACGGGTAACCATCCCTGATGGAAGGAAATATACTTAAGCGGACTGAAAAAATGATATGGTGAAGAAGAAAGGTATGCATTCATAGATACTTATTTTAAATGGAATGGAATTTATAAAAGCTAGATATCAAAAAAATGTGAAATATGGGAGGATATAATCATGCGCAATCTTTATATGAATAAGCTACTGTGGTATATTGCTGTGCTTTCCTCGTTGTTGATAGCTTTATTAACGCTTTTCAACTTAGGGATTTACAGCAAGGTCGTACATATTGAAGTGATGCCTGGAATTGTTTCTCAAGACCTGATTACAGCAATAGCTTCGGTTTTAATTTTAGTCATTTTAGTAAGAAAGAAAGAGACAAGTTATAAGAGTCAAATTATAATACTAGCCTATATGTTATATTTATTTTATGCATATGGCGTATATGTGATTGAAAGATTTTACAATATGTTTTATTTTGCCTATATGTTCATTTTAACAATTTCCTTCTATTCAATCATTTTTAGCCTTGTAAGTATCGACAAAGAGATGATTAAGAGATTAAACGTATCTCATTTTATAAGAAAAGTATCAGCCATTTTTTTAATCATTATTCCTGTTATGTTTTATGCCCTCTGGATTGGCAAACTTATCCCACTAACTAGCAGCGGAACAAAAGTTGAATTTTTTTATTCAGTATATATACTGGATTTATGTTTTATTATGCCTTTTTTCATAATAATTGCGGTTATGAGCTTAAAGAATAAGAATCTAGGGACATTATTAACGCCATGTGGCCTTTTGTTTGGTAGTGTATTACTTCTATCTGTTGGAATAGGAGAACTTCTTAAGCCTTATTTTCAGGCAAAATTTGATCTAGGAGGAGTATGCTTTTATCTTGTATTAGGTGCTGTCTTTGGAACCTTAGCAATAGTGGAACTATTGAATTTGGAGTCTAAGTCATAGCTATTAGGTTATTACTTGAAGCAACATACTTCATTCACTTACAACTGTCAGTCATTTCAGTGGTGATGTGCACAAATTAGAAAAAATATGATGGCTATCAAGAGAGGTGCATTGACCTTGACGTTGGGTCAATTGATATAATCATAAGAAAAGGATACGGGGGACTACTATGGATTTTATGAAAATAACCAAGGTTACTGAACAATTTGGTATATCCTCAAGAACACTCAGATATTACGAGCAGGTGGGGCTACTGAAAAGTGAGCGTCCGCCCTTTGAGAAATACCGTTTCTATGACAATGAAAATATCAATCGGCTGCGACAGATTTTGGTACTACGTAAAATGCAAATCTCCATAAAGGATATCTTGCGGATTTACGAAAATCAAGATATGGAAACACTGGTGCGTAGCTTCGTAAAGCGCATTGAGGAAATTGATGATGAAATCAGCACACTTTCTCAATTGAAGGCATATGTCAATGATTTTTTAAATGCAATGACTGCGTATGGAATTACACAAATTTCTGCCTTGCCATTACTTTATGAAAAGGTGGAGACTGAGCTTTCTACACCTAAACAGGATTTATCCATGGAAACATTGAATAACATTACGGATAAGACAGTAAAACCGCTGGAGATGGATATTGTGTCATTGCCACCAGTGCGTGCGATTACATCGATAAGGACTGACAGCGGGAAGTCGGAGATTGCTAGCTTTTGGGATTGGCTTTCCTCAAATCAAATCCCCTTTGGTAAACCTGGAAGTCGTACGATGTTTGAGTATCAGCGTGCTGAGGATATTGTTTTGATGCAAAAGCTACCTGATCAAATCACTGCCATAGAAAAATGTAATGCACTAGCAGAGGAGTACCCCTTTCAATGCAAGGAATTTGAAGGTGGATTGTTTGCCATGTCATCCGTTTATGCAGATGAAGATTTAGGAGCCTTACAGTGTCGGATGCTGCAAGGCTTCGATGATAACCCAAACTTTGAGGTGGATTTTTTACATAATGGTAACCTACGACATGAGACGCTGATCGAGACCGTGCTTTCCCCTGACAATACCCGTGAGCGGGTAAATATTTATATCCCTTTACGACAACGCAAGCCTAATTATGTGGATTATCCGGAATTTGAAGTTACAGAGCGTTTTTCCTTTGAGGAGATAGAAAAAGCTAATCCGATTCTGAAGGAATATATGGTTGATTTTCACAAAATCACACCGATTAACAATCCTCACTTTCAGGTTTTGCAGAATGGAGAGGCTGAGTTTATTGCATGGATTTCCAAAAGAAAGCTGGATACCAATGTGGCAGTGAGACTCCCTTTTCGAGTTGATATAGAATTCTTAGCAGAGGAAAAGAGTGAAGAATACTTATGGGGAACAACTGAGGGAAGCCTCTGGTTTTCACATGGAGGTTGTACCTATACCA
>JAEXBC010000182.1 GCA_023457875.1 Bacillota bacterium
AAAATTATCCAAGTTCAAGACAAAGTACCATTGAAGCTGGCATTACCATTATCGCTTCAGCATATGTTTGCTATGTTCGGTGCCAGTGTTTTAGTACCTATTATCTTCGGTATTAACCCATCTGTCGTACTGCTTATGAATGGTGTAGGTACGCTGTTATTCATCTTTATCACCAAGGGAAAAGCACCTGCTTATCTTGGTTCAAGCTTTGCTTTTCTAGTACCTGCAGGTCTTGTTATTAATAATTGGGGATACCAGTATGCACTGGGCGGTTTTATCGCAGTAGGTGTAGGTCTTTGTATTCTCTCTCTTATTATCTATAAATTTGGCGTTAAATGGATTGATATTGTACTTCCAGCTGCCGCTATGGGCCCAGTGGTAGCACTTATTGGTCTTGAGCTTGCTGGTACAGCTGCAGATAATGCTGGTCTTATTATTACTCAAAGTAATCCAGAGATATTGTCTAAAAATGTGATCGTATTTTTGGTAACCCTATGTTTTGCAGTTTTCGGTAACGTACTTTTCCGTAAATTCTTTGCGATTATTCCTGTATTGATCGCCATTATTGCAGGATATATCACCGCATTTTTTACAGGTGTTGTTAGCGGCGCTGAGATTTCAAATGCGCTGCACGAAAATCTGTTTGTACTTCCTAATTTTCAGCTTCCACGCTTCAATCTTGAAGCCATTATTATGATTATGCCAGTTATTTTAGTATTGGCCTCAGAGCATGTGGGCCATCAGATTGTTACAAGTAAGATTGTAGAAAAGGATTTGATTAAGGATCCTGGACTTCATCGCTCTTTATTTGCAGATGGTCTCTCCACAGTCATTTCTGGCTTTGTAGGTGCAGTTCCGACTACTACCTACGGCGAGAACATTGGTGTTATGGCCATGACTAAAGTTTACTCTGTACGTGTTATTGGCGGCGCTGCAATACTTTCAATGCTTTGCGCCTTTATTGGTCCAGTTGCCGCATTGATTCAGACCATTCCTGGTCCAGTAATCGGTGGAATCTCCTTCCTTTTGTACGGTATGATTGGTGCATCAGGTATTAGAGTCATGGTAGACGGTCAGGTGGATTACGGCAAAAGCCGTAACCTAACACTCACTGCTGTTGTATTTGTAACAGGTCTATCTGGCGTAACATTGAATCTTGGACAGGTACAGCTAAAGGGTATGGTACTGGCATGTATCGTTGGTATGGTACTTTCACTTTTATTCTTTATCTTTGATAAGTTCGGCTGGGCGAATGATAAATAATTGAACGGATGAGTTGCATAGAAAAAGGGCGGGTTGTTATAGCGTAAGCATAACAGCCCGCCCTTTAGTGTTGTGGATAAAAAGTGTAACATAATGCATTAAGAATATATTAAAATCCATGGAGCGTTCAATAGATATGGTATATTATTTTTAATAAACAAACTATTAAAAATAAATAACATATATATAAATTGAAAAAGGAGGATTTTATGCCAACCTATAAAAATCCCATATTACCAGGCTTTTATCCAGATCCATCTATTTGTAGAGTAAATGATGATTTTTATTTAGTGACCTCTACCTTTGTCTATTTTCCAGGCGTGCCCATCTTCCATAGTAAGGATTTAGTACATTGGGAGCAGATCGGAAATGTGCTCACAAGAAAGTCCCAAGCAGACTTATTGGATACACAATTTAACGATGGCATTTATGCACCTACACTCAGATATCATAATGGTCTTTTTTATATGATTACAACGAATGTAAGAAAATGTGGCAACTTTTACGTTACAGCAAAAAAACCAGAGGGGCCTTGGTCAGATCCTATGGTGCTTGACGCAGAGGGCATTGATCCTACCCTGTTTTTTGATGATGATGGGAAGGTATACTATCTCGGAACAAGGGAAAAACCTCAGGAGAGATCTAAATATTATGGTGATAACGAAATTTGGCTGCAGGAAGTAGATCTTGAAAAAGGCAAGTTAATAGGCGAAAAATATGTCCTATGGGAAGGAGCTTTAGTTAATGCAATATGGCCAGAGGGACCTCATCTCTATAAGAAGGATGGCTATTATTACTTAATGATTTCAGAGGGCGGCACAGACTACCATCATGCCATTACCATTGCTAGAAGCAAGAACTTGTTTGGCGGATATGAGGGAAATCCAGCCAATCCAATCTTGACTCATAGACATTTAGGAAAGGATTATCCTATTACCAATGTAGGCCATGGGGATTTAGTTGAATTACAAGATGGAAGCTGGTGGATGGTACTTTTAGGCTCCAGACCTTATGGTGGTCGCTACAGAAATCTTGGAAGGGAGACCTTCTTAGTTCCAGTTGAATGGGAGGAGGGTTGGCCTATTGTAAATAAGGGAAGAGGCATAGTGGAAAGAGAACATGCTGCACCTTCACTGCCTTATTTCTTTGTGAATCCTCCACGGGCATGTGAACATTTCGATGATCCAAAGCTAGATAAACAGTGGATGTTTTTAAGAAATCCCAATAGAGAACATTATAATTTACTAGAACGCCCCAGTTATTTGCGCATGACGTTAAGTCAAGAAACGCTTATGGGTAAGAATAGCCCAAGCTTTCTAGGCCGTAGGCAGACAGATATGAATTATACCGTTAGCGCCTTTATGGAATTTGCACCACAAAATGAGAATGAGGTGGCTGGACTTGTATTAATTCAAAATGAAGATTATCATTTTCGCTATGAAAAAACCCTTGAGCAAGGTGAAAATATACTTAGACTGGTCAAGAGAGAAGCTGGAAAAGACACAGTATTAGCCAAGGCAAGATGTGAACAAGTGGGCATTTATCTCACCATAGTAGCCAAGCAGCAGGAACTTTATTTCTTATTTGGCAATACAGCTAAATGTAGTATTGTACTTGCCAGCGCCATAGACGCTAGAATTCTAAGCGTAGATGTGGCAGGAGGCTTTGTTGGGACCTGTATAGGTATGTATGCAAGCAGCAATGGAGCAGAAAGTACAAATTATGCGGATTTTGATTGGTTTGAGTATGTAGGAAGCGATAACTAGCTATCCTATAGTTTGAATATGCAGTTAATATTTTAGGGATAGGTGCTTAAATAAAAGCATCTATCCCTAATTTGAATTATACCTCTTATTTGAGGCATATCATTCTGAGACAATAAAATCCAAATTTGAAAAATGAATGAAGTTGACAAGTTAAAAAACATGAACTATACTTGCATTAAGACACCCCCCTGGGGTGGTAGGAGGCTAAAGATGAATACAGAAAAGAAAAAGGCTTTGCAATCGCTAAAGACAGCAAAAGGGCAAGTGGAGGGAATTATTAAAATGCTAGAGGAAGAAAGATATTGCGTCGATATCTCTAATCAAATTCTAGCGGCGCAATCTTTATTAAAACGTGCCAATCTTCTTATCTTACAACAACATTTAACCCATTGTGTTAAGGATGCTTGCCATGATGAACATCAAGCGGATGAGAAGATAGATGAGATTATTTCCATTTTAGAAAAGCTAATGAATAAATGATTTAGTATAGGTATAATCAGAAAATGCATAAGTCATAAAAAGCATAAGTCATAAAAAACAAATCATTGTGGCAAAGTATAATATAATCAAAAAAAGGAGGCAGTATAATGAAGCAAATTTCATTAAAGATAGAAGGAATGACGTGTTCGTCTTGTGCCAGCCGCCTTGAAAAAGTAGTAAATGCATTAGAAGGGGTACAAGAGGCAAATGTAAATTTTGCTGTGGAAAATCTAAGCCTAAAATATGATGATGGTAGGATAGATATAGAAAAAATTAATGAAACGATTGAAAAAGCAGGATTTAATGTTGCTAAGAAGATAAAAAATTATTCCTTTAATATTAAGGGAATGACTTGTACAGCTTGCGCCAGCCGTATTGAAAGAATAGTAGGCAAGATGCCTGGCGTGCAGACGGCAACTGTTAATTTTGCAAGCGAAAAGCTAACC
>JAEXBC010000183.1 GCA_023457875.1 Bacillota bacterium
AACTGTACTTACTACATTACTAACCGCTTTAGATACGCTATTACTTGAACTTGAACTGCTACTTGTTTTAGAACTACTACTTGAGCTTGAGCTACTGCTTGTTTTAGAGCTACTACTTGTGTTCGAGCTACTACTTGATTTTGTGCTATTGCTTACTGCATTACTATTAACACTATTGCTACTGGTTACAGCCGTTTTTGTATTTGAAGAAGTCGTAGCAGTCGTAGCACTTTTTACTGCATTGACTACACTTGTTACTGCACTTACTACATTATTAACTGCTTTCGATACGCTATTACTTGAGCTTGAACTTGAGCTGCTGCTTGTTTTGGAACTACTGCTTGAACTTGAACTGCTGCTTGTTTTAGAGCTACTACTTGAAGATGCTGAACTTATAGCAGAGCTTACACTACGCACAATACTACCTATTGACATTTTTTCTACTCCTTTTTTTATTAATATTTATTAGGTAATTTACATCCATACTTATTTGATTACATGCTCATTCCAGCATAATATGTATTTCTTTTTGATAAATTAAATCTGTCTTCTAAAATATAACTTCCATCTATAAAGAGTTTTAGTGTCCAAAGTCCTTCTGGATAAGTATGATTATTATCATCAATTTGCAGAATAAACCAAATAAATGTTGATTTATTTCCCTCAACTGATACAAGTATACTTTCAGCTGCATTAAATATCTTACCATCTGGAGTACACCATACAGCTGTCGCACTGTGGAATCCCGTTATATTGTTAAACTCAAACCTTGCTACTACTTTCTTATCTAGAAATAAATTAAAATCCCTTTTATTACTGTCCAGTTGTTGTTCATGTACCAAGTTAGTTATATTATAGTTTTCTATATTCACCGTATACTGGGTGTTATTATATAATCTTTTGTTTTCATGATTCATGATTAATACTGACCAAACCTCATTATCTTTGCCTGGTGAATACACATTTGCACTAGGATCATTTAATTTTATCTGATCATTAATCAAGAACTTATAATAGTACTCCCCTTCTTTTAACTCGACATCTAAATACCATGTGTTATCTCTTTTATACATCCTCCCCATTATTGCATTATACTGATTAAACGAACCAATTACTGATACAGAATCAATGTTAAAATTCTGTATTTGCTGAAACTCAAACTTAACTATCATTGTTTTCCCCTTACATAATATTATTTTTCTATATATATTAAATTTTCTAAATTATTATATATAAAACAATATCTCCTGTCAATTTTTCATCCATTATCGTAAACCTATATAGTTATTTACGTACATTGCATCAAAAATATACTCTTGCTCGTAGCTAAAAATAACCTTAGACAATTAACCATTTTTTACCTTCTATCATATAATGACTATAGACACTCCTTTCACAACCTTGAGGAGGGATATTATGAAAAAGGAATACACCTACTGTGTTTTATCTATTTGCGTGCTTTTACTTGCCATTGTCTTTACCATATCCGCTGTTTTGCTTGAAACGCTTCCCTTTTCCAGCAAAAGTGCCTTACTACTTTTCTCCCTTTGTTTTATAGTTGTCGGAACAAGCACTTTAGCTGTTCATTATAAAAAATATCTACGTATTAAACACCTTCTTAACCATGACGCGCCTATCCTTGCACACTGGGTCTATGATACAGACAGCTATCCTCTTTTGAAAAATGCCTTAATAGAGCAAAAATGTAGTACTATATCTACGGCTATTTTAAGTGTTATATTAGCCCTTATTTTTTTCACTGTTTTTGCCTATAGTGGCGGTGTTTATATTTTATATCTAGGCTATGGCTTAAATCTCTTAAGTGTTCTTGTTTTTGTGGCTGGGTTATACTTCATTAATACTTACTATAAGACCGCGCTTTCCTCAACATCAGAAGCCATTTTTTCAGAAGAATACATTTACTTTTTAGATGAGCTCCATACCAACCAAAAATCTATTTATTTTTTAGAAAAAGTTATCATTGATACTGAGGTCGAACCTGTTTTTAAGCTTATATATGGGCAGTATGATATAGACGATGTCCCAATTTATGAGGTTTCTATCCCTATTCCCAAGGGTAAAGAAGGTATTGCTGAATATCTGCGCAAATACTACATGGAATTAATAGACTCAAATTAAGCCATCAAAAAAGGTCATAGTAGTTTTCTCCCCACTATGACCTTTGCACTCTTATTCTTTTCTATACTCATGCCTACTTTTTCTATTTCTAATATACTTATGCTTTTATATCATGCCTATATTACTTGCATTTTTGCTATACGCTTCCTATCCTTTTATCATTTTTGCCATATAGCCAATGTTCTTTCCTAATACTCTTATGGAGTTCATTACTGCGAGTAGTGAAACGCCTACGTCGGCAAAAATAGCTAGCCAGATATTTGTGATTGCTAAAATGCCTAATATCAGTACAATTGCCTTGACGCCTAGGGCAAAAACAATATTTTGTGTAACAATTTTTCTGGTTCGCTTAGCAATATCAATTACGTCTCCGATGGAAGAAAGCTCATCTGTCATTAAGATCATGTCAGCCGCTTCGATAGCTGCATCAGAACCAACACCTCCCATGGCAACACCCACATTTGCCCTAGCGAGTACAGGGGCATCATTGATGCCATCTCCTACAAAAGCCACCTTGCCTTTTTCTAGTGCTTTTTCTAACTTCGCAACCTTATCTTGTGGAAGAAGCTCGGCATAAACTTGGTCGATGCCTACTTGACTTGCTATTTCCTCCGCAATTTCTTTTTTGTCACCTGTGAGCATGATAACATTTTTGATACCCTTTGCTTTGAGCTGACTAATCGCCGCCTTGCTATCTGGCTTGATTTGATCAGCTACAACTATACAGCCTAAGTATTGGCCGTTTCTTGCAATATACACATGAGAACCCATCTGTTGCACAGGTTTAAAGGGAATTTGATATCTTTCTAATAGTCGTTCATTACCAGCAAGCCAAACTTCGTCTTCTAGACTTACTACAATGCCTTCTCCACTTATTTCTTGATATTCGCCTTTTAAATCTATAGCCTTTGTTTTTCCATGTGCTCTCACAATGGACTTTGCAATAGGGTGGTTGCTTCTTGACTCTAAGGCGGCTGCTATTTGCAGAAGCTCTTCCTCTTCACAGTTTTCGGCGATGATTTGACTCACACCAAATTCACCCTTTGTAATGGTTCCTGTTTTATCAAAAATAACGGTGTCAATGGTATTGAGTGCTTCTAAATAATTACTTCCTTTAACAAGGACACCCTCTTTGGCTGCTGCACCGATTCCTGCAAAAAAACCTAATGGCACAGATACTACTAAGGCACAAGGGCAAGAAATAACCAAGAAAATGATACTGGAATAAATCCATTTTGACCAGTCACCTGTAATCATAGAGGGTACAATGGCTGTAAAAACAGCTAGGCCTACTACAATAGGTGTATACCATCTTGCAAATTTAGTGATAAAATTCTCAGACCTTGACTTCTTGCTGCTAGCATTTTCAATGAGCTCCAATATTTTTGATACGGTACTGTCTTGAAATGCTTCTGTTACTTGAACCTTGATAACGCCTTCCTTGTTAATAGAACCACTTAACACAAGGGTTCCCTTTTCTACGACTACAGGCAAAGCTTCACCTGTCAGCATGGAGGTATCTAGCGTACTTGTTCCTTCAATAACGATTCCATCTAAAGGCATCTTTTCTCCAGGTCTTACCTCTATGGTTTCACCGACTCTAACCTCACTAGGTGCTACAATCTCTTCGTTTTCTCTAAGCACTCTTGCAAAGCTAGGTCTAATATCCATTGCCTTTGCAATTTCTTTTCTAGAATAACCTACTGCTCTATCTTCTAGATGCTCACCTATTTTATAGAACACCATAACTGCCACAGCTTCAGGATACTCCCCTATAATAAAAGCAGCAACGGTAGCAAGTGTCATTAAAAAATTCTCATCTAAAACGCTTCCCTTAAATAAATTTTCAGCCGCTTCTATAACCACATCATACCCTACGCAGATATAGGCTAGAATAAGTAGAACTTGTAAATCGGCTATTATTCCTATTACTAATAATATCAAGCTTACACCCAAGAGTATAACGTCTTTATTTAACTTTAGCTTACTGAGTAAGTTCATATTGGGGTGATCTAGCTGAGAAGTATCCACCCCAGAGTTATCTGGAGATGATACCTTTGTACCTATAATCTGAACACCCTTTTCAATGGCATCAGCTAATTTCTCTATTTTTTCCCTTAATTCTTCTTCCTTGATTTCTTGCTTGCATACTATGGTCAATTTTTTTAGCATAAAGTTTAGGCTAGCCTCTTCTATATAAGCTTCTTTATTTAATTGCACTTCTATTTTATTAGCACAATTGGCACAATCTAAATGTTTCACTTGAAATGTATAGATCATATTATCACCCCTTGTATGTATGAATAGTTGTTCATATGTTTAATAATATAATACGCATGATGTAGTTTTTTGTCAACCACTAATATTTTTATTTCTATTATGGATACAAACCTTCTGACTTCGTGTATAATAAGTAAATAATTGATTTGATAACAATATAAGATTCAGGAGGCCTATAATGACGAAAACCTTAACACAACAACTTATGGATTTTATAGATGAAAGCCCAACCATGTTTCATACAGTTGCCACCTGCAAGAACCTTTTAGAAGCACAAGACTTTTCCTTTTTAGACCCCAAAAAAACATGGGATTTAACTGAAGGTGGCAAATATTATACTACGATAAATAATTCTTGTTTAATTGCCTTTGTGATCAACTCCCTAGAGCTTAGCCACACTGGCTTTAAAATCATTGCAACCCATGGAGATGTTCCCTGTTTCAAAATCAAACCCAATGCCCAGATGCAAGCCAATAGCTTTATCAAGCTCAATACAGAGGCCTATGGTGGTACCATACTTCATACTTGGTTTGATAGACCACTTAGTATTGCTGGGCGTGTAGCTATAAAATCTAATGATTTACTTTTTCCAGATACGCGGTTAATCGATTTTAAAAAACCTCTCCTTATTATTCCAAGTTTAGCGATTCATATGAATCGTGAGGTAAATAATGGCGTTAGCCTGAATAAGCAAAAGGATACGCTACCTATTTTAACTTATCAAAACGAGATGACTGACGAAAATCTAGTGATGCATTTAGTTGCAAAGACGCTTGAGGTTTCTACTGAGGATATACTTGATGCGGAGCTTTATCTTTATCCTTATGAGAAAAGCATCTGCATGGGCTTAAATGAAGAGTTTATTTCTGCCCCTAGGCTAGATGACCTAAGTATGACTTTTAGCGGCTTATATGCTCTACTTAACCATACCTCAAACCAAGGTATTTCCATGTTTGTCTGTTTCGATAACGAGGAGGTAGGCAGTCGTACAAAACAAGGCGCAGCTTCTTCTTATCTGATGCGTACATTAGAGCGTATTAGTTTGGCTCTTGGTAAATCTAGAGAGGAGTTTTTCATAGCCCTAGAGCAGTCCTTCCTTGTGTCTGGAGATGTGGCTCACTTATCTCATCCAAACTACACAGAAAAAACAGACCCCACCAACAAGGTCCTTCCTGGCAAGGGTCCTGCTATTAAGGTAAGCGGTAATTTTAGTTATAGTACTGATAGTGATTCTGCCAGCGTATTTGCTGGTATTTGTAAAGCAAATCATATTCCTTATCAAACCTTTGCGAATCGCTCTGATGAGCGAGGTGGTTCAACAATTGGTCCTATTACCTCAGCAGGACTTGGCATTCGCTGTGTAGATATTGGTACACCTATGCTGTCAATGCATTCTGCTAGAGAACTTATGACAAAAGAGGATTTTATTTATACCTGCGACGCCATGAAAGCTTTTCTGAGCTAGAGGTTTTATCTATCGACAAAAATAACCAAAGGTTTTACAAAAAATCCTTTGGTTATTTTTGTCCACTTTTAATAAATTAATAGGTGATTTATTCAAAAAAATCTAAACGCACCTTTACCTTTTTCGCCTATTTTAATGTATAATGGATATTGATTCTTTTAACAACACGATTAATTCGCTATGTTAGGTATTAGACATTACTGCTAAAGGATGACTATTTTTTGCATATATTATTGGAGGGATAACACTATGGCATATGGATTTAATAAAGAAAAATTTAAAAATGAAATATTAGATCATATTAGAAACTTTTCGCGTAAAACCTTACAAGATGCTACGCCACAGGAATTATATCAAGCTGTAGCTTTTGCTGTTCGCGATGTTATTACTGACGACTGGATAAAAACACAACACGTTTGTACCCAAAAGTCACCTAAAACCCTTTATTATCTTTCAATGGAGTTCTTAATAGGGCGGGCACTAGGTAATAACTTGGTGAATATGGGTGTCATGTCAAGTGTTCAAGAGGTGCTTGATGAACTTAACATTAACATCGATCTTAATAAAATAGAAGATGAGGAGCCAGATGCTGGTCTTGGTAATGGTGGCTTAGGAAGACTTGCAGCTTGCTTTTTAGACTCCCTTTCTACCCTTTCTTACCCTGCCTACGGCTGTGGGATTCGTTATAATTATGGGATTTTTAAGCAACGTATTGAAGATGGCTACCAAATGGAATATCCAGATGATTGGTTAGCCAATGGCAACCCTTGGGAAGTAAAGCGTAATGATAATGCTCAGGAAATAAAATTTGGCGGAACTGTTCGTGATTATATGGACGAAAATGGTAGACTTCATTTTGTTCAAGAGGATTATGATTCCGTCCTTGCTATTCCCTATGATATGCCTATTGTAGGTTATAAAAATGGTTTTATAAATGGTCTTCGTCTTTGGGATGCTGAGGCACCACAAAAATTTGTGCTTCGCTTTTTTGATCAAGGTTCCTATGAGAAAGCTGTTGAGCAGCAAACCTTAGCTAAAACCCTAGTGGAGGTCCTCTATCCTAATGACAATCACTATAAGGGTAAAGAGCTTCGTTTAAAACAACAATATTTCTTTGTATCTGCCACAGTACAACAAGCTGTTGCCAAATTCAAGAAGACAAACGCTAGCATCTATAAGCTTCCTGAAAAGGTTGTATTCCAAATGAATGATACCCACCCTTCTATTGCGGTAGCTGAGCTGATGCGTATTTTACTGGATCAGGAGGGGCTTACCTGGGAGGATGCTTTTGATATCACTTCTCGCACCTGTGCCTATACCAACCATACCATTATGATTGAAGCGCTAGAAACATGGCCTATTGATCTATTCAAAAAATTACTTCCACGTATCTATCAAATTATTGAAGAAATTAATAGACGTTTTTGCATGGAGCTTAGAGAAGTTTATCACCAAAACGAGCGTATCATCCACGATATGAGTATTATTTGTGATGGTCAAATCAAAATGGCTTATCTTGCTATTGTCGGAAGTTTCTCTGTTAACGGTGTTGCTGCTATCCATACTGAGATTCTCAAATCAAATGTGCTCAAAAACTTCTATACCATTTATCCTCATAAGTTTAATAACAAGACAAACGGTATTACTCAAAGGCGTTGGTTAGGTCATGCTAATCAAAGCCTGGCACACCTTATCACCGAAACCATTGGTGATAAATGGTATACAGATCTTTCACAACTCAAGAAACTAACGGCCTATACAAAGGATAAGGCCTTTGTAGAAGAATATAAGACCATTAAGTATGACAACAAAGTACGTTTAGCCGAATATATCAAGGAGCACAACGGCATTATTGTCAATCCTCACTCTATCTTTGATGTGCAGGTCAAACGCCTTCATGAATACAAACGTCAGCTGATGAATGTACTGCATATACTCATGCTCTATAACGAAATCAAAGCTAATCCTAATAAAGAGTATGTTCCACGCACCTTTATCTTTGGCGCTAAGGCAGCTCCTGGCTACAAAAGAGCTAAGCTTATCATTAAACTCATTAATGCCGTAGCTGATTTTATTAACAACGACCCTGTGGTAAATAAATACCTTACCGTTGTATTTATAGAAAACTATTGTGTGTCTAATGCTGAAATTATTATCCCAGCTGCCAACGTCAGTGAACAAATTTCTACTGCCAGCAAGGAAGCTTCTGGCACAAGTAATATGAAATTTATGCTAAACGGTGCCTTAACTGTTGGTACACTGGATGGTGCTAATATTGAAATCTACGAAGAGGTAGGTAAAGATAATATTTTCATCTTTGGTTTAACCTGTGAAGAGGTGCTTAACCTATATCAGTCAGGTGAATATAATCCTTGGGATATCTATAATAATGATGCTGCCATACACTCTGTCCTAAAGCTGCTGATTAATGGTGCACTTTCTCCAAAGGATCCTAGTCTCTTTGTAGAGCTGTATGAATCTCTCCTTAACAGGGCAGGTGATAATCTTGCAGATCCATACTTTATCTTAAAGGATTTACGTAGCTACTACGACGCACAAAAACAAATAGAAGCTACCTATTTGGATCAAAATCTCTGGACAAAGAAAGCTATTATTAATACTGCTTGTAGTGGTAAATTCAGTTCTGATAGAACCATCAAGCAATATGCAGAACAAATATGGGGCTTAAAACCATTAAAACTTTAACACCTTCTTTTCATCTTTTATTCATAATAACTTATTCCTCTTGTGATATAATAGATTTACTAGAGGTAATAAGTTAAGGAGTGATGGTAATGAGCTTTAAAATACTGGTTGGTATTACACTTCAAGAAAACAGCAGACGACTCATAGACAAAGGCGTTAGTCTTTCTAAAGTGCTTGATGCGCCCTTGCACATTTTGCACATTAGACAAGGCAATACCATCTTCGATCATCCTGATAGCAGTGTCCTATTAACTGATCTTTTTGCATACGGCGGTGAAGCTGGTGGCGAGGTACATTTTTTGTGTAGCGATAATATCCCCAAGACCATTACCGACTTCATCAAACAAAATAAAATCACTCACCTTGTCATAGGTGAATCTCCTGAGGCTTCCTCATTATCTTCTTCAAGCATCTATGACATACTTAAGGCTGAAGTTGACCATATTGAGCTTCACGTTCTTGCAAGAGAGCTACCTTATACACCATAATATCTAAGGGCTTTCATAAATTCTCTATTTTTATGAAATGCCCTTTTTTGTATGCCTTCTGCAAATGAATTTCGGTATTTTTGTTATCTTTTGCCGCTATTTGTGATATACTATATGGCATATTAATATCTTATTTTGTAATGGGAGCTATTTGAATGAACACATGTATGATTAAAGATGTAACAAAGCTAGAAGAAGCCGCTAAAATACTGCAATCAGGAGGTCTTGTAGCTAGCCCAACAGAGACCGTTTATGGTCTTTGCGCCAATGCCCTTGATGAAGTAGCTGTTAGTCATATCTATGAGGCAAAAGGTAGACCGAGTGATAATCCACTGATTGTACATATCGCCACCTTAGAGATGCTTCCTTCACTGGTTCTAGAGGTATCTGATATTGCCAAGCGCTTAATAGAGCACTTTTGGCCTGGTCCACTTACCCTCATCTTTAAAGCCAGTCCCCGTGTTCCTAAAATAGTAACTGGAGGTCTTGACACGGTAGCTATTCGCTTCCCCTCCCACCCTGTAATGCAAAGACTCATCAATACCTCAGGTCTTCCCCTTGCTGCTCCTAGTGCAAATACATCTGGTAAGCCTAGTCCCACCAATGCAAAACGTGTTCTTGAGGATCTGGAGGGTAAAATTGATGCTGTCATTATGGGTGAATCCTGCGAATATGGCGTTGAATCCACTGTCGTGGATACGATAGGTGAGGTAGCCACAATCTTAAGACCAGGTGGCATTACCTATGATATGTTAGAGTCAGTACTTGGAAAGGTTGCCATGGACCCAGCCCTTGGACATCCCCTTGAAAAGGGTGAAAAGCCTAAGGCACCAGGCATGAAGTATACCCATTATTCTCCTAATGCCAAGGTGATTATCGTAAAAGGTATACCCTCTAAGCTTCCAGCGTATATCAATACCCTAGTAGCTTCTGATAAGGCTCAAGGCAAAAAGGTAGGGGTTTTGGCAACAGATGAGCTTTTTTCTAAGTTTCAAGCTGATCTTGTTCTAAGCTGCGGCTCTATTTCTGATCTTAATACTGTCAGCGCTAAGCTTTTTGAAGCACTCAGACTTTTTGATGATGCCCATATGGATGTGGTTTATTCCCTAGCTTTTCCTAAAGAAGGCATCGGAGAAGCTATTATGAACCGACTAGAAAAATCAGCTGGATACCATATAATAGAGCTATAATTTTGCTTGTCTCTATTTACAAATCAAAAAAATATATTATAGTATTATAGAGTATGTTTTTATTTAGTTACAAGCACATTCATTTATACTATAATAATACTGGAGGAAACACTATGATAGCAATCGGATGTGACCATGGCGGCTTCGCGCTTATGCAAGAAGTGATTGCACACTTAAACGCAAAAGGTCTAGAATTTAAAAACTTTGGTTGTACAAGCGAGGAGGCTGTTGACTACCCTGACTACGCAAAGTTAGTTGCAGCAGCTGTATTAAGTGGGGAGTGTGATAAGGGTATTTTAATTTGCGGTACTGGTATAGGTATTTCAATCACTGCAAACAAGATTCCTGGTATCCGTTGTGCACTTTGTCATGATGTTTTTTCTGCTGAAGCAACTCGTCTTCATAATGATGCAAACATCATTGCTTTAGGTGGCCGTATAATCGGTCCTTCACACGCAATAAAAGTAATTGATACCTTTTTAGAAACACCATTTTCTAATGAGGAGAGACATATACGAAGAATTGAAAAAATCGAAAAATAGTTTATTTACTTAATAATTAGGAGGAATACAATATGGAAAACGTAATCATTATGGAGCATCCACTTATTCAGCACAAGGTAGGTCGTCTAAGAAGTAAGGACACTGGTTCAAAAGAATTTCGTGAGCTTGTACGTGAAATCGCACAGCTTATGTGTTATGAAGCAACACGTAACTTACCACTTGAAGACTACGAGGTAGAAACACCTATTATGTCTACACAGTGCAAACGCATTGCTGGTAAAAACTTAAGCATCGTACCTATCCTTCGAGCAGGTCTTGGTATGGTAGATGGTATGTTAGATCTTATTCCAACAGCTAAAGTAGGTCACATCGGACTCTATAGAGATCCTGAAACCTTAAAACCAGTGGAATACTACTGCAAACTTCCTAATGACATCGAAGAACGTGACTTCTTTGTATTAGATCCAATGCTTGCAACAGGTGGTTCAGCAATTGCTGCTATCCAGTTTATTAAGGATCGTGGTGCAAGTAGCATTAGTTTTCTTTGTCTTTTAGCTGCACCAGAAGGTGTAAAAGCCCTTCACGCTGTTCATCCAGACGTAAAAATCTACGTGGCTAGTCTTGATGAGAAATTAAATAGTCATGGTTACATTATGCCAGGTCTTGGTGATGCAGGTGATAGATTATTCGGTACCAAATAGGTTTAAAGGCAAAGGCTCCACTTGGCTTAGCTTGCTAAGTGTGAGCTTTTATTATAAAACCTTAGTTCAATATTAAAATGAAATAGATGAATATATGACTACCATTCAGTATAAACTATTAGTGCTCATATATGTTCTACATATTTAAGGAGATGAACCCATGCCTAACATAGATTATGCAATTTTATATGCCATAGCATTTGTATTAGCATTTTTAATTGCATTTTTTGCAACACCTTTAGCTAAGAAGGTGGCTTTTAAAGTAGGGGCTATTGCCAAACCAAGAAAGCGCGATATGCACAGTGTTCCAATACCTCGTATGGGTGGTATTGCTATATTTGCAGGATTTATGATTACTTTTTTAATCGTTATTTGGAGTCTACCTATTGTTAATTTAAAACAGGTACTTGGTATTTTTCTAGGTTGCTCTATGATTTTCTTATTAGGATTTTTTGATGATATGTATGAGCTTCCTGCAAAGCCAAAGTTTTTAATTCAAATACTAGCTGCTACTGTTGTTGCACTATGTGATATCCGCATTGATTTCTTCTCCATTCCCTTCATAGGAGATAGTGCATATGAGACCACCTTTTTCTCTATTCCTGCAACTGTAATATGGATTGTGGCGCTTACCAATGCAGTTAATCTCATTGATGGCTTAGATGGCTTAGCTGCTGGTATCTCTTCTATTGCCTCTTTGTGCCTGATGGTTTTATCCATCTCTACTGGGGACCCAAGAGGTGCGCTACTAACAGCAACCCTTGCAGGCTCTTGTATGGGCTTTTTGCCCTACAACTTCAATCCAGCTTCTATCTTCATGGGGGATACCGGTTCAACCTTCCTTGGTTTTACCTTAGGCATTACCTCTGTTATGGGGTTATTAAAAGGCTATACCATCGCAACGATTTTTGTTGCTGTACTGGTTTTGGGACTGCCCATCTTTGATACCTCCTTTGCTATTCTTAGAAGATTGTTAGCAGGAAAGCCTATCATGTCACCAGACCGTGGTCACTTACACCATCGTCTTGTTGATAAGGGCTATACACAAAAACAAGCAGTTGTTACCCTCTACGGTATTAGTGGTATACTTGGTCTTTCTGCCATTGCATTTATTAATAGAGATGTAAAATTCGTACTTCTAATATTTATTATGATGGGTGCTTTGCTTTACTTTACAACAAAAACAATGTCTACTCAGGACAAAAATAAATAATTATAATAGTACCAAAAGCTCCTTTTGAATGGAGTTTTTTTTTATTAAAAACTCACTCTTTCATCACTAATTTTTCGGTGCTATACTTATCCTATATGAGAGGAATAAAAAAGGAGTTTTTGTAATGCCTGATATTATTACACACTATGTTTTTGGTCTCGATACCGCCCGCAATATTAAGCAGTCCCCCTTATACCAAATTATCAAAGACAATAAAAGTATGTTTCAAATTGGTTTACAAGGTCCAGATCCTATTTATTATCACCGATTAAGAAAAAAAGATTCAAAGGCTTACATTGCTTCAAAAATGCATACAGAAAAAACTGGTGATTTTCTTATTTCTGCTTTGTGCTATATCAAAAAATTCGAAGTGGGTTCTATTGAATTTAACGAGTGCCTCAGCTATCTAAGTGGTTTTATTTGTCATTACATTCTTGATTCCATGGCTCATCCTTATATCTTTTATTTAGGCGGTAGATATTTAGAAGATGCTCCTGAAACCAAAGTATATAAAGGTCTTCACAAAAAAATCGAACTAGCAATCGACTCTATTATTTGTGAAGAAAAATTAAAAATAAAAGGTTCAAAACTAAAAATTCATAAGCAAATTCTTAATCCTGTTACCATTCCCAATAGCCTGATTGGCTTATTTAATGAAAATCTATTTTTACTGTATGGAATCAATGGGGGTGGACAAATTTTAAAGGAAGCCTATGAAGATATACGTAAGTATTATACCTTGTCTTATGACCGCATGGGTACTAAGAAGCTACTGGCGTCTTCAATAGCTCCTATGGCACCAAAAGAAATTGCACCATTTCTATCAAACTTTTCTTATTATAATTGTGTAAATCCTGTATTTGACTATATGAATCGTACGAAACAGGTTTGGTTACATCCAGTGACTGGAAATGTCTATACCTTTAGCTTCTACGACATCCTAAGAAATGCTACCAAGAAGAGCACCCTACTGCTTTTGGCCGCCTATGATTTTGCCCATGCCAACCTGTCAGCTGATGATTTTAGGCTTTATCTTCCTAACATATCTTATTTAACTGGTTTACCTACGGAAGACGTAAGGCCTATGAAATATATAAGTTCAAACTACAATAAGTTATAAAACGACATAAGCACACTGATTAAAAAAGACGGTTACATCACATCTGATGTAACCGTCTTTTTTATTATCACTTTAACTTATTATCCTATAACTTAAAGTCCTTTAACTTAAAGTCCTTTAACCTTGTTGAAGTCTTCTTTTAGCTTGTATAATGATTTCCTTTACAGTAAGGGCAAGGAGTTTTCTTGTCTTTTCATCCACGTTTTCAAAACAGCAACGTATTACAAAAGTCTCCTTAATATCGTCATACTTTTGCTCAACAATTCTTGCATCCAACAAAAGTTCCTTTTTATTTAACACAATGGAAAAACTAAAACTATCACCATCAATACTTCTATCACTATAAATCAGTGCACCAGAAGCAGAAAAATTAATTAAAGTAGCTTCATGATTGATAGGTGATTTAATGTGAATAAGCCTTTTATAGGGTACTCTTTTATAAACCCTTTGATTAAATTTATACAAATCCTTAATGTACATCTCGTAATAACCAGGTTCATTCATAATAGGGAGAATCTTTACTTCGCCTCTATACTTCAGATATTCAACGTCTATTCTACCTTTAAGTTCAATTTCAGTAAGATCGAACTGACGAATATCCTTATCATATAGTTCTAAAGCTATGACATACCTATCCACTCCTCTTTTGTTTCTAATGAGCATGGGATAGATTCTTTTGTTATCACAGATCAGCTTAATAGGCAAATTGAGTTTTAATATCTTTGGTATAAGTGCTTTGTCAACTAACTCTTCCATTGGTCATCCCTCCGTATAGTAAAGAATATGCACGCTATTTGTCTATTACTTATAGTTCGATCAGGCGCTCTAGTTACACTTGGAAGTCATAGTTAAAGTCATAGTTAAAGTCATAGTTAAAGTCTAGTTCAAGTCAATGATTTATATCTTGTTATTTAAGCCCTGTAGTAGTTAATGAGGCAACCTGCTAAAATAATAGCACGTTCATCATCTGTTAAATCCTTAAGGGTGAGGTTAAAGGTTTTCACCGTATCACCTAAAATATAAGCTGTAATCTCACTTGTTTTATTCTGAACCGCCGCTCTAATGCCTGGAATGAATAAGTAATCTCCATTTGTAAATGGTATATCTTCATTGATTATGAATGGCACCATTCCCCAGTTAATAAGGTTTGAGCGATATCTCTTTGTTGCATATTCCTTAGCAATATTTGCCCAACCACCAAGCACCTTTTGGCAAGAAGCAGCTTGCTCACGAGCAGAACCGTCCCCAGGCTTGTTTGCATAAATTGTGGTTCCTATACCTGTTGCTTTTGGATCTATATTTTCATATCCTGAAATACCTTTAATTTGTTCAAATGCTACTTTAACTTCATCTAAAGCTTCTACTGGATTTTGTCCCTCAAGTCTTGCTACTTCAGCTTTTTGAACAACCTTTGCACGACTCACATAGTCAGGTACACGTCTTGAAAGTGTAAACTCAGCTAAGCGAAGAGGATTTGAACGGTAGCTTGAAGTTTCTCCAGATGGTATAAGCTCATCAGTAGTTGTGACTTCATCATGAATCTCTGCTACTACCTTAATCAATAGGTTATCTGTTAAGTGTGACATCTGTGGCCAGTCTGTAATATTAGGACCAAACTTAAGTTCAGCTTCTTGATCTGCCTTACCTACGCCATCATAACAGCGTGTATTATAAATTGTCTTATCAAAGAAATACTTAGGTTTAGTAAAGTTCACATCAATATCTGTAGCTGCTGTGAGCACACCACCATTAAGGGCTGTTGCTGCAATACTACGGGCATCCATTAAGGCTACACCAGAAAGTTGTCCATCACTTGGTTTAGAACCTTCACGATTAGGGAAGTTACGCGTAGAGTGGCGGATACTAAGTC
>JAEXBC010000184.1 GCA_023457875.1 Bacillota bacterium
CGTATACGTGGCACACTGATGGTATGAGGACCAACTCCCATAGCAGCTTCTAAATGTTCAGCATGCATTAAAAGTCCTACAAAATCGTACTTGTACAGATTAAGACCAAATAATACACCAATACCTACGTCATCAATGCCACCCTCCATGGCTCTATCCATGGCTTCAGTATGATAAGCATAGTCATGCTTAGGACCTGTTGGATGCAATTCTTCATAGGTTTTCTTATGATAGGTTTCTTGGAAGAGAATATAGGTACCAATACCTGCTTCTTTAAGCTTACGATAATTTTCAACTGTAGTTGCTGCGATATTCACGTTAGCACGTCTGATGGCACCATTTTTGTGCTGGATGCTATAGATGGTTTTGATACTTTCAAGGACATATTCAATAGGATTGTTAACAGGATCTTCACCAAGTTCAAGGGCTAAACGTTTATGTCCCATGTCTTGAAGTGCAATTACCTCACGGGCAATTTCTTCTTGCGTTAATTTTTTTCTGGCAATATGTTTGTTCTTTACATGATAAGGGCAGTAAGTACAGCCATTAACACAGTAATTTGAAAGGTAAAGAGGGGCAAACATAACAATACGATTACCATAAAATTTTTGTTTAATCTCTTTAGCGAGGGCGTAAATTTGCTGATTTTCCTCTTCTAGCTCGCAAGCTAAAAGTAAGGCAGCTTCTCGGTGGGTGAGACCTTTACAATCCTTGGCACGATTAATAATGCTATTAATAAGTGGCTTGTTGGTTTTGTTGGCCTCAGCGTAGTCTAAGGTATCGAGGATTTCTTGATCATCAATAAATTCAGTTGCTACTTTAGAACGACAATTATACATAGTAAACACTCCTTTTTGTTTTATGCAATCAATTTTATGAATGGACTATTCATATGGTTTTTGGATAGATTCATAGAAGCTATAAGCTCTTAGCATCACCACGGTCAACAACAAGTTCGTAGCCAATGTGATCCATACGGCGGTTTAAGCACTGCCTACATTCAGCAGCTTCTTCTCCAGTACAGATCTTATTGTCGTACAAACTATATTTTTTTCTGACCTTCACAGGTGAAAGATTAGGCATAACCACGTTAGCCCCAGCTAAAACACCCTTTTCGCGGCCAATAGGGTCAATGGTACCTAGGGCGGTCGTAGCAGGGAGAAGAACCGAAGGAAGCATCAGCCTAATAATGCCTAATAGGAAGAGGGTAAGCTCTAAGGTGCCCTGTGCTTCATCTTTAAATGGCGTGTCATGGTGAGGGATAAAAGGGCCAATACCTACCATATGAGGAGAGAAGCTTTTAATAAAAAGCAAGTCCTCTACAATATGCTCTAAGGTTTGGTGCGGTGAGCCCACCATAAAGCCTGTCCCTACTTGGTAGCCGATTTCTTTTAAATCATAAAGACATTGCTTTCTTGATTCTAAAGTAAGGGGGGCAGGATGAAGGAGCCGGTAATGCTCCAAGTTAGCAGTCTCGTGTCTTAAAAGATAACGGTCTGCTCCAGCTTGATAATACTTTAAGTAAGATTCACGGCTTTTTTCACCAAAGGATAAGGTGATGGCACAATCAGGGTGATCTTCTTTAATGGAAGATATAATGTCACAAAGCACATCATCACTGTAGAAAGGATCTTCACCTCCCTGTAGTACGAAGGTACGAAAGCCTAACTTATAGCCTTCCTTGGCACATAGAAGAATATCCTCCTTGCTTAGACGGTAGCGCTCTGCTAAGCGATTACTTCTGCGAATGCCACAATAATAACAGTCATTTTTGCAGTAGTTTGTAAATTCAATTAAGCCTCTAGTGTAAATCTTATTGTCATAATACTTATTTGAAGTAGCTCTTGCCTTTTCAAATAAATAGTCACTTACTTCCGTATCAAAGCGTGATAATAAAGTAAGTAAGTCTGAAGAAGATAATGTATGGGTTTCGTATAGTGTGTCAATTAATTTTTTCATAGGCTACTCCTTTACGTTGTTATTGTCAGGCAGTTTAGAATAAACTGTTTTCGCATTTACGCCTTTTAGCATACCGAGCTTACCAGATAAAGCACTGATAACGGCATTTGGTGCATCCATAATAATGCTAATTACTGAGATTCCCTTTTCACGATAAGGAATTCCCATACGACCAACGATGTACTGTCCATACTCATGTAAAAGAAGGTTGATCTTTTCCACTGAATCATTGTTTTCTATGATAATTCCAATCAAAGCAATTCTCGTTTCCATTTCCATTTTCCTATCCTTTCCATTATCGTAAGTAGCAACAAGAAAGTACACTTGCTATTGAATTAAAAAATCCCCACGCCAAAGGCGCAGGGATAGACAAATAAGCATTTACAAGAAATGCTAGATTTTTTCGCTATACGTCGCCTTACCACTCGGGACGAACCCTTGTGCAATCAGTACGATAATCTTTTAGTAGTTGGTTTGTTGCAAGAACGGATCTTAAACAACTTACCTGCTTCTATCATAACATAAGATAAAAATGAATGACAATACTTTTTCGAAAACAAATCGTTTTATGTCGAAATGCTTTGCATAAGGCTATAAACTATTCATTATGTAGGAGAGAGGCAACAACCTCCAGTAGACAATCTAAAGCTTGCAATTGTTCAGGACTTACACTAGATGAGATAAGTTTTTCGATATGCTTGTAAAGATTAGGATCCCCTGCTATCATGCTCTTTCCTTTTTCTGTGAGTCTTAAATAATAGATTCTTTTATCTACTTCTGATTGACGTTTTTCAATCAAATCTTGTTTTTGAAGGCGTTTAATGAGGGCTGATATGGCCGGTTTAGTAAGAGAAAGTGCCTCTGCTACATCACCAAAGTTTGGCTCGCCCATATTATAGATTGCTGTTAAATAATAGTAATCACTAATGTTAAAATCAGCTTCATTCTGTAAAAGTTGATTAATACGAAGAGATGAAGCGTGCCATAAGTAATTAATAATAGATTCAAGGTTTTCAGATATCACATTTATGCTCCTTACTTTATGAAATATGTAGAGTTTTATATTTATGTTCTTAAATCGAAAACATAGCATTATGGGTAAGATTATAAGAATAAGCGGTGTTTTTTAAATAGATTAGAATATTTAAGAGAATTAGTCAATTAAGGGAATTGTTTTTTTGCACCACAAAAAAACACACATAAGGTGCCTTAAATAAGGTGGGAAAAATTACTATTATTAGAAGAATGTCATATCACCAAGATATTTCAAAGCTGTAACAAATAGGTTAGACGCATTTACAAATATTTACCGTCGTTTTATAATTTACTATGT
>JAEXBC010000185.1 GCA_023457875.1 Bacillota bacterium
GATACACAGTACAAACTTATCATTAGTGATATGACAGTAGGAGTTGTTAAATCAACGCTTTCAGGAAAACTTACTTTCTCTGTTGATTGTATGGCACAACCTCAAAAGGTAGAGATTAAAAAAATAAATAATTAAGTCATAAAAATCACTTTAGGATGTTTTTCTAAAGTGATTTTTTATTAGTAATTGTATGATTAAGCCTTGGTTGGGTTTATACTATAAAAAGACTTATATGATGAGGTGAGGAAGAAGCATGGCAAAGGTAAAGCAAATTTTTGTGTGCACTAGTTGCGGTCAGGTGTATTCAAAATGGCAGGGAAAATGTGATGCCTGCCGGGAATGGAATACAATAGAAGAGCAAAAGCCACAGCCAGAAAGAAAAAATACGGCAAGTACAAGAAATAAAGAGGGCTTAAGCGTCAAAAGATTGGTGGAGGTTGAGGGAAGTACTTCGGAAAGAATCATAACAGGAATAGGCGAATTTAACCGGGTTATGGGAGGGGGTATTGTAAAAGACTCCATGACCATTATTACGGCAAGACCAGGCGCGGGTAAGTCTACTTTGTTATTACAGGTTGCCCAAGATGTTGCTAGTCAAGGGATGAATGTTCTTTATGCCTCGGGGGAAGAAAGTGATAGCCAAATTAAAAAACGTGCAGAAAGAATACTCAAAGAGATTCACCCTAATATATGGATTTATTCAGATGTAAGTATGAATACTGTATTAGCCCTTATTGAAGAAGTAGAAGCGGATCTTATCATTATTGATAGTATTCAAACCTTTATTATGGAGGAATATAGTTCAAGGCCAGGAAGCCCTGTGCAAACCATGGAATGTGCCAATGCACTGCTTCAGGTATCTAAAAATAGTAGTAAACCAAGAGCAGTTATCATTGTAGGGCAGATGACGAAGGATGATGAGATTGCTGGAGTAAGAGCCCTAGAGCATTTAGTGGATGCAGTCCTTATCATTGAAGGTGAAAGTGGGGAAGAATTAAGGGGTGTGATTGCTTCCAAGAATAGATTTGGTTCTACTGGAGAAGCCGCTTTTTTTGCCATGACAGAAGAGGGGATGGAGCCCATCGAAAATCCTTCAGAATATTTTATGACCCAAAGAAGTGAAAATGAGAAGGTTTCAGGTTCTGCACTAGCTGTACTTAGGGAAGGCACAAGGCCAATAATTGTTGAAATTGAGAGTTTGGTGAGTACTTCCTTTACACCTTACCCTGCACGTATCAGTGAGAATATGAAAAGAGAACAGCTTAATACCCTTATTTCAATTTTAGAGCAAAGGGGAAAAGTTCAACTTTATGATAAAAATGTTGTGGTAAAAACAACAGGGGGGATTAAGCTCAAAGAGCAAGCTGTTAACCTAGCCATAGCCATGAGCGTTGTTTCTTCTGAAAAGGGAAAAGCTATTTCAAATGACAGTGTATTTGTGGCGGATATTGGTCTTACAGGGGAACTGAAAAAAGTTCCTAATTTAGAGGCAAGACTCAAGGAGGCCGATAGAATGGGATATAAAAAAGCCTATGTGGCAAAAAATGCACTCAAAAGACAAGTTTCCTTTAATCATTTACAAATCATAGAAAAGAATACCTTAAGTGAAGTGATATGGGAGGTTTTTGAAGAGAAAAAAAACTTGCCATTTTAGCAAGTTTTTATTCAGTATGAACTTGACCTCGTTGATAGACCTCGTGACCAATAAAACCGTTTTTTAAATCTTCCCAAAATTGTTTCTTGAAAACGGGTGGAAAAATGGGGATACCAGAACTTTTAAGCTCCTGTTCAGAAATAAAGCGGCATTCTTTGATATATTGAACAGGCACCTCTGGATCTAAGCCCATTTTTAAGTCTTCAATATTGTCGATAGTGGTTAGAAAAAACATACCCAGATGATGGGTATTAATGGTATAGTCAACATATTCACTCATATAAATAAGCTGCATGGGCCTACAATTGACATTACATTCTTCAAGCACCTCACGAACAATGGTATCAATAACACTCTCCTCAGGCTCCATTCCGCCACCTGGTAATGTCCACCATTCAAAGCCGGTGTGAGGATCCTTTTGACGGAGAACCAATAGTTCATTTTGTTCATTCAGAATAATGGCTGCCGCCCTTGGTCTTAGGTTCATAAAAACCTCCTCTTGCTCTATTTTTCTATTTACTAGCAATTGTATAGGACACTAGCAAATGCATATCGTAAATTTATCTTAAAGAAAATTTTCCTAATAACTCAGTGCGATATTGTTCTTTTTGCAAAATATCAGAGAGTGAAAGATTAAAAGTATTTGCAATGGCACCCATGTAAAATAGAACACGGCCTAATTCCTTTTCAATCATTTCTTGACATTGAGGACAAAGATTACCAGATACATGAGTGGTCATCAGTTTCTTGATTTCTTCTATAGAGACATCTTCATCAAAGGTATAGGGTTGTTTATGGGCATCTATTGTAATACAGCCACAGGTGGTTGCTGCTTTAGAAATAGCACGGCATAAATGGGTACACGCATCTTGAAGTTTGGTTGTTTGGTCTAATATACTTTTATTTCTAATAAGAATACTATCAATAAAGGTTTGAAAGTTATCTAATTCTGCTGCCATATTTATCTCCTTCTATTTGGAATTACTACTTTATTATAACATATGGAACATTTATAATAAACAAAAAGAATATGTAAATAATAAACTATAATAAGTGTAAGGTTGTATTTTTTTATAAAATAAGTTAAATTAAACTATATGTAAACTTAGATATGTACAAAAAGTAAAAAAGTTGATATAATTAGAATGTTGTTCTAAGACATATATATGCTTGATCAGTAATTTAAAAAGGGGTATTAATAATGAAACTTAACTTTGATTACAAAGGTACCAAGATAACTTATGAGTTAACCTATAAAAGAACCAATGCAATATCCATTAAGGTGAGTGAGGGCAAGGTGATTGTTGTTGCACCAAGAGGCACGTCTGTTTATGCTGTCATGGATAAGGTAAAAGGAAATGCACCGTGGATTATTCGCGAGTTATATGGCAGTGTACCTGTAAAAGGAGAAGTTAAACTTTTAGAACAGTATACGTATTTAGGAAAGAACTATAAGCTAGAAATAGTGACAGATTCCCAAAGTAGTGAAATCAAGGTGAAGATGGCGAGAGGTAAGTTTATTGTAGAAACCTACACAGACTCACCAGTTCTTATACGAGAAGCCATTATAGAATGGTATACGCAAAAACTTCAAGCAAAAATTAAAGAAAGATTAAAAGCCTATCAGGATACTTTTACCAAAAAGCCAGAGGCTATTAATATTGTAGATCATAGCTCTATTTTATTCCAATTAAATGAGAAGGAAATCATTGCAAATGTCAGAGTTGGTTTAATGCCTGCAGAAGTAATAGACTATATTTTAGTGCGTAGCTTAAGTCGTATAAATAGTTCTAAACAAGAAGAAGAGGAAGCAAAAGTTTCTGAAGTTCTTCCAACGGCAGAGAAGAGTAGGCTGTGGTTAGAAGAAAACATGAATAAGTTAATGCTGTAAGCTTTGCTTACTGAAGCCTTTCAATTACTTGATTATCAAGAATTGAGAGGCTTTTGTTATGACTAAAGTAAAATGGCTTGTTTAATATGACACGCTATTGTCAAATTTAACAAGCTATAATGTGATTATCAAATCAAAGAAAGAGGTAGTCACTATGGATTATGAAATCGTAACACTTGAAAAAAAGCTTATTGTTGGAATTACAGCAAGAACAGGGAATAATGATCCCGATTGCTTAAAAATTATCGGTAGCTTATGGAAGGATTTTATGGAAGGCGGCATTGGCTCATCAATAAAAAATAGGTTAGATAAATATATTATTGCCCTTTACTCAAACTATGATGAAACATCATATGATGTAACAGTGGGCGCGCAGGTGTCAAAAAATGAGAATATGGAGCTTTCTCTAAAAACAATACCTGAAGGAAAATATGCAGTGTTTCATATTAAGGGTGATGTTGTAACCGACGTTTCTAATGCATGGAACGAAATATGGGCTATGTCACTCGAAAGAAGCTTTACAGGAGATTTTGAAGAATATCTCAGTAATGAAAACGGAGTTTCAGAAATAGATATTTACATTGCGCTAAAATAAAAATATATAACTCATGAGATTTTTTGAGAAAAAAGTTCCTTAAATTTCTAAATGAAAAAGCTAAGTATCGATAATGTCATCCGTCCAATTATAAAACGGATGGCATTATTGTATTATACTTACGTTGATATTAATACTAGCGGGTATTTAGTCGATAAATATATCAGAAAATTTTAATTTAGAGGAGGAGTGAAACGATGAATGAGATGGTTGATAAAAGTGGTATGTTTAAGGACTTTAATTTTAAGTTGGTTGTCATTAGTAGTATTTTAGAAAAAGAACCAAGTTTTGAGGAAGAACTCATAGAACTGAGAAAAAAGTATGTTGCCCCCTATGAATGGTATGTGGGTAATGATTTAATAGAAGAGATGGTATCTTATTTTGAAGAACTAAGGTTAACAGAAGAGGATTTAGAGAAGGTAACGGAGATATGCTTTGATGGAGGAGAAGAAATCTATATGTTACTGCAGCCTGATTGGGGTGGTGATTCTGATATCTTCGATGTAACAAGTGTGGAAGGATTTGAAGTGCTCAAGAATCTAAAGCGCGTTGATTATATTTCTATGTGCGAACCAGAATTAATGGAAGCATTCACACAGAAGGGAATAGAAGTTTTTTAAATAAATCGTGTACTAAGAAGGGAGAAAAAATGAAATTCATCTATTATCCAAAATGCACCACCTGTCAAAAAGCAAAAAAATGGCTTGATACTAACAAGCTTGTCTATGAGGAAAGGAATATCAAAGAAAATAATCCAACCTATGAAGAGTTATCCCAGTGGTATAAGAAAAGTGGACTTTCCCTTAAGAAGTTCTTCAATACAAGTGGGCTACTTTATAAATCTATGAACCTTAAGGATAAGCTTCCCCAAATGAGTGAAGAGGAGCAGCTGAAACTTCTTGCAACAGATGGAATGCTTGTAAAACGTCCTATTCTGGTTAAAGAAGATGGGGTGTTTCTAGGATTTAAGGAATCTGAATGGGAAAGCCTAAAAGGATAAGCAAAGAATTTACACCTAAATGCTATGAGTTTAGGTGTTATTTTATGAGGGGAGAAGCATATTGAACTATAAAATAATTAAAGCACAATATCATGATTTGAATCAGATATTAGAATTGCAGTATCTAGCGTATCAAAGTGAAGCAAAATTGCTGAATGATGATAATATACCACCCCTTAAACAGACTATTGAAGCGCTTCAAAAAGAATATGAAAGAGGCATTATCCTGAAGGGGGTAACACAGGAGGGGTTCATTATTGCTTCCGTGAGGGGATATATGGAAGACAATACGTTGTATATAGGAAAGCTAATGGTACATCCAAACTATCGAGGACAAGGGATTGGTACAAAACTGTTAGCTGAGTTTGAAGGGATTTACCCGAAGGCACGATATGAATTATTTTCAAGTGATAAAAGCCTCAAAAATATTGAATTGTACCAAAAAAACGGATATAAAATATGTGGTGAGCAGCAGATCTCTTCTGATTTGCGATTCATATATCTTGAAAAGAATACTTCCTTTAGTGAAAGGGGGTGAGTGGGTATGAAAATAAATCGTCTTATAGGCATTATTATTATACTCCTTCGTGAGGGAAAGGTGACAGCACCCTATCTTGCTCAAAAGTTTGAGGTTTCAAGAAGAACAATAAATCGTGATATCGAGGATATATGTAAGGCAGGGATACCAGTTGTTACGGAGCAGGGCGCAAGTGGTGGAATAGGTATTGCCGAGGGTTATAAAATGGATAAAGCCCTACTAAGTGATGAGGATTTAAAAGCGCTTTTTACGGGCCTTAGAGGTCTTGATAGTATTTTAAGCTCACCGAAGGGTGAAAGCTTTACCAAAAAGCTCACGGTTAAGGATAATAGCCTAATTAAAGATAATATTTTAATTGATTTATCATCCCATTACAAGGAAAGCCTTACGCCAAAAATTGAGCAGCTCCGTTTGGCGATAGATCATCACAAGATTGTTGAGTTTGACTATTTTTACTCGAAGGGAAATATGAAGCGCACCATCGAGCCCTATCTCGTTGTCTTTCAGTGGTCGTCATGGTATATTTTTGGCTTCTGCCTGGTTCGGGAAGATTTCCGTATGTTTAAGCTTAACCGTTTGTGGAATCTCACTATAAGTGAGGAAAGCTTTATACCTCGTGAAATAGATGATAGTAAGCTAGAATTTGATAATTGCTGGGAGCCTAATTTTCACCTCAAGGCAGAGATTGATGAACGACTCAAATACAGGCTTATTGACGAATATGGCATTGATTGCTATAGGCAAATGGAAAAAGGTAAGCTCCTTTTTGAAAGGGATTTTACCCATTACAGCGAACTACTTTTTTGGGTACAGGGCTTTGGGGATGGCATAACTGTCCTTGAGCCTAAGTGCTTAAGAGAGCAGCTCCTTAGGCAAGCGAAGAATATGGTGGCATTATACTGTGAAACATGACATACAGATGACGTGTTTGCCCTGTTATAATGTAAAAAAAAGAAAGTAGGTACATATATGATTGAATCAAGATGTGGTATTTTGTGTAATGAATGCGAGTACAAGGAGAGTGTAGGCTGTAAGGGCTGCGTCAATATTGAAAAGCCTTTTTGGGCAGATGCGTGCCCTGTGAAATCCTGCTGTGAAGCCAAGAATAACGAACACTGTGGTATGTGTGAAACCTTTCCTTGTGAATTACTCACTTCCTTTGCATATGACAAAGACCAGG
>JAEXBC010000186.1 GCA_023457875.1 Bacillota bacterium
CGATCGTTTCCACCAAATACAACCTCTTTCTCTGATGCATTCACACTAGGAGGCACCGCTCCACCACCATAGCCTCCTCCTTGAAACCCATTATAAAAGACAAGGCTTTCATATTGTTTATCCGCGCAACCCGGTCCACAATGTGTAATAGGAATGACCCTTGGTATGGCAACCGCCGTATACATAGCCCCTATGGCACATACATAACGTGGATGATTAATCGAATTGGTTTGTTCTAGTACTGCTTTATTTTGCTCCATTATTCTCCTCCTAACTTGTTAGCGTATTAAATATATGTTTAAATAAAGTTTTATGGTTCATAGATTATGTCTGGATTCTTAGCTAGAATATAGGGGTCTTCCTGTTCTAGCCACCATTTAGTATAAGGAAGCTTGGCATGCTTAGAAAAATCTTGGTGAAATTTCTTCCTAGCTAAAATGTTGAGTATTGTTTCACCCAAACTAATCATCCCTTGATAACCCACTGCAATATGCTCATCTCCTAGTGGTGCAGCCGGAATACCTAATTTAGAAGCTAAAGGTGCTAGACCATTATGCCTAATCAAAATAAAATCTGGCTGATGCTTCTTTAATAAACCATAGAACTGATGCTGCTGCCTATTGCTTACACTAAACTCCTCTACATCATGATAATTTTCTACTAAATAACCCAATGTATCTTGCCTAGGGTCTTCGCTATCATAGATAGGATCATGATGAAATACCAATGAGCCATTAACTTCTACTCCTAATTCTCTCAGTACCGAAATAAGTCCATGAGAATAGGCTGAGCCAGTTGCCACAAATCCTCTAACCCCTTTTAGCTGTTTTCTTAATTCTTCAAGCTTAGGCTTAATGCTTTCATGCTCTCTTTTAATATAGGCTTCTGCTAATTCTTCACGATGAGTAATCTTGGCTAGCTCTCTAATCCATGCATCTGTTCCAGCAAAGCCATAGGGCTGAGGTGCCTTTAGTTCTGGCACACCATAATTTTGTTCTAATCCAGTGGCTAAGTAGGAGGAGAGTGTATTACAAAAACCAACAGTAACAGCTGCTTCAGAAAGCTTAGCTAAATCTTCAACTGTGGCCAAATCAATAACATAATTGACTCTCAAATTAAGTTCCTTTAGCATAGGAGTAAATACATCGCTGCCCCATAGATTAATGACATTCACTAAGTCTTCTTGCTTTTTAGGATGCTTGTTTGTAATCCCTCTTAAAATACCATGTTGAGTAGAATCAAAGCCCGTGCTCCAATGCTTGGATCTAAAGCCTTCACAGTGAAGTGGGATAACTGGAATCCCCAATTTTTCTTCATATTCTGTAGATACGCTATCAATGTCATCCCCAATAATTCCTGTAGCACAACCCGTACCAATAAAAATAGCCTTTGGACTATAGCGTTCCCATACATCTTCCACCGTCTGTCTTAATTTATCAATTCCTCCAAAAACCATATCTCCTTCTTGGAGATTGGTGGATGTAATATGAACATTTTCTACTGGCAATCCCCTCATTCTAGAGGCATTCCGATAGATAGAATTATAGATTACCTGACTAGCGGCACAACCAATAGGGGAATGTTGAATAAGTACTGCATCACGGACGTGTCCTGCTTGACATTCAACCATTTGCTCACTACAGACTGACCCTTGCGTAAATGGTCCTTTTATCTCACAAAGCTCACAGCCTTTCCCCTTTTCCTTGCAGGCAGAATGTGTGTATCCAGAGGCCTCAACTAATTCAGATGCCTTACCATTCCAAGCAATAATCGTTCCTAGCCTCTGTTCACGGCTTTCCACTGCAGTGGAAGCTAAATTTATTTTGCTCATTGCATTACCTCCTGTTTAAGATTGTTCATATTAAACCTTATTCCTACTGATTCACTGCAATAAGAGGTGATAGGGCACCATTTCCTTTTTCTAACTCAAGTAAATATTCTCCCCATTTACTTGCCCACTCTCTTAGTTCAGCTATCCCTAGTGGAGAAGGTACCTTTGATTCTGTATGCTCTGCTATTCGACTTGCTAAATTTCTATAAACTTGTGCCTGTGCTGAATGAGGTGCCGCTTCAATGGTTGTTTTGCCTTGTAATTCGCTTTGAGTAACCGTTACGGAACGTGGCACGTATTCTAATACCTGTGTACTCGTTTGCTTAACAAAATCATCTATGATTTCTTTTGAGTAATCCGTGTTGATGGAATTGGCAATGACTCCCCCAAGTAATGCGCCTCCTGAATTAGAATATTTATGAATTCCTTTAAATAAGTTGTTAGAAGCATAGACAGACATAAAATCTGCTGAAGAAACAGTAAATACGTGTTCTGCAATGCCTTCCCTAATGGGTACAGCAAAGCCACCGCATACTACGTCTCCGAGAACATCATAGATGACAATATCAATATCTAGTTCTTCAAAAACTCTTTGTTGTTTAAAAAGCTGAACAGCTGTAATAATCCCTCTTCCAGCACAGCCTACACCAGGCGCTGGGCCTCCAGCTTCAACACAATACACACCGTTAAATCCCTTGAAAATCACATCATGGGCATTAACTTTTGTTTTTTCTCTTAAAGTATCTAATACGGTAGGAATGTAAGTACCATCTCTTAAAGTATTAGTTGAGTCGCTTTTGGGGTCGCACCCAAACTGCATCACCTTATAACCCATTGTGCTAAGTGCTGCTGTAATATTAGAGGTTGTGGTTGACTTACCAATTCCACCTTTTCCGTAAATAGCAATTTGTTTAACTTTCTTTCCCATTTTTACCACTCCTTATTATGATTTGATTTTGACAAATGAAAAAGGCTGATTGGTTCTTCTTAGAAGTACCAATCAGCCTCTAGCTTTCTAGTGAACTGACTACTTATTTATCATCTTTATTAAATTTGATCAAAAGCCTCTTCAAGATCAGCAATAAGGTCTTCTACATCTTCAATACCTATTGATAAACGTACAAGATCTTTAGTTACTCCTGCTGCAAAAAGATCTTCATCACCTAATTGTGAATGTGTTGTACTTGCTGGGTGGATAACAAGAGATTTAGCATCTGCTACATTTGCAAGTAGAGAGAATAGTTTTAAGCTTTCAGTGAATTTTCTAGCAGCTTCTTCTCCGCCCTTTACCCCAAAGGTAAAGATTGAGCCTGCTCCTTTTGGTAAGTATTTTTGTGCTAAATCATAGTATTTATTTCCTTTAAGAGAAGGATAGTTTACCCATGCTACTTTTGGATGATTAGATAAGTACTCTGCAATTTTCTTTGCATTTTCTACGTGTCTTTCAACACGAAGTGAAAGTGTTTCTAATCCTTGTAAGAATAAAAAGGCATTGAATGGACTAAGTGAAGCACCTGTATCTCTTAGAAGGTTGACTCTTGCTCTAAAAATAAAGGCTAGCGCTCCAAAAGCCTCTGTTGGTACTAAGCCATGGTAGCTTGGATCAGGAGATGTATAGTCTGGGAATTTTCCACTTCCTGCCCAATCAAAGTTACCTGCATCTATAATGACACCTCCGATGCTAGTACCGTGTCCACCAATGAACTTGGTTGCTGAATGAACAACAATATCTGCTCCAAATTCAATAGGTCTTACAAGATAAGGTGTACCAAAGGTATTATCTACGATAAGAGGAATCTTATGCTTATGTGCTAAATTAGCAACTGCTTCAATATCGATGATATTTGTACTTGGATTACCAATGGTCTCGATATAAAGTGCCTTTGTCTTTTCATTAATCTTCTCTTCAAAAGCATCAATACTATCTGGATTAACAAAGTGTGTTTTAATACCATATTTAGTAAGTGTATGGGCAAGCAAGTTATAGGTTCCACCATATAATGTACTTGCTGATACGATTTCATCTCCAGCTCCAGCTACATTTAAAATAGAGTAAGTGATAGCCGCTGACCCAGAAGCTACAGCAAGGGCTGCTTTACCACCTTCAAGAAGTGCGATTCTCTTTTCAAAAACATCTGTTGTTGGGTTCATAATACGTGTATAGATATTACCACTTTTCTTGAGTCCAAATAAGTCTGCTCCATCTTTTGCATCGTCGAAAACATAGGATGTAGTTTGGTAAATAGGTACTGCCCTTGATTTAGTAGTTGGATCTACCTCTTGACCACCATGTACTTGTAGTGTGTTAAATTTGTAATCTGCCATATTAAATTCCTCCCTAAACAATTTATTTTTCTAAATCACTTCTTATCCGTTAGTCTTCATAAACTAAAATCCCTCTTCCTATGGAAGAGGGACCTTACTTACGGTCTAATCTTATCTTCCAGGAATATCCTGCTGGAGTTAGCACCTTAACATATCGTCTATGTTGGTTGCCGGGTTTCATCGGGCCAGTCCCTCCACCTCTCTGGATAAGTTTTATTTGATTTATTTAATTCATTCTATTCCTATAACATTACTATGTCAATAGTTTTTGTAAAATTATTTTTAGAACTTTATAAAATATTCTGTTTTCTATTGGTACTCATATCTATGATTAGCCCACAAAAAGGTTAGTTTTTAAAGGTACGTGTAAATATGGTACAATTAAAGAAAAAATTTCGAAGGGGGAACACCTATGTTTCGCAAAAATCATGTTCAACAACTCACTCTTGAAGAT
>JAEXBC010000187.1 GCA_023457875.1 Bacillota bacterium
GTACAACTTCAAGATATTTTAAAAAATAGAAATGTTGCATGAGGATAAGTTACGCCCTCTAGAATTGGAATATTATTCCTCATCTTCACTGGCAATTAAATGGGTTCATTTATGCACGTTTATAGTAGCATAGTAAAATTTAATTAAAGGAGTTGTAAAAATTAGATGAATCCATTTTTAGAAAAGCCTATGCAAACAGATGCTCTCTTTAAAGATTGGAAAGCTATTTATCCAAAACCCTATGATAAAAATGAAGTAGATCCTTATACAAAAACACGAATTATTCTTATGAATGGCACGGAGTATGAAGCTGTTTGGTTCTCACATCAATTCTTGAGACATTGCCCTAATAACGAATTACGCAAGGAACTTGCAATAGCAAGAAGAAGTGAACAACAGCAGCAAAAGATTATTAGTGTCTTAAAGCCAGCTAATGAGACGATCTTAGAGACGACCATTAGTTATGAACAGCTTGCAGTTGATCTTACTGCAGCTCTAGCTAAAAGAGAACCAAACAAACACGTAAAGATGGCACTGGATTTTGCTTTGTTAGAGGACTTTGACCATCTCTATCGCTATTCGGATTTACTTGAAATGGAGATGGGAATTAAAGCAGAACATCTAGTAGGACATTATACAGAAATTATGCCTGGAAGACCTACTATTTCTGAGCATAGATATCCTATGGACAATATCAGATCCTACGTAACCTTTAGCTCAGCTGATCCCATAACCAAATTAAATGTGGCTATTATTACAGCAGCTGAACAGCAAACGATGAATTATTATATGAATGTAGCTGGGTTTTATCAATCAGATAGAGGAAGAAGCTTATATCAAGAAATTGCATTAATAGAAGAGCAGCACGTAAGTCATTATGGAAGTTTATTAGATACTAAGCTTACATGGTTAGAAAATCTATTGATGCATGAGTATACTGAATGTTACCTGTATTATTCATGCTATGAAGATGAAACGGATGAAAAGATTAAGCGCATATGGGAACAACATTTTTATCAAGAAGTTGCGCATTTACATCAAGCTGCAGCACTTCTCAAAAAGCATGAAAATAAAGAATGGCAGCAGCTCATACCAGACGGTTGTTTCCCAATGCTTTTAAAACTAGGAGAAAATAAGGCATATGTAAGAGAGGTTTTAAATGCAACAGTACAGCTAACCTCTACTGATGATGACTATATTGATGTCTCTAAATTATTACCCGAAGCCAAGTTTTTCAGTTTTCAAAATCAATTAAATCATGATCTTGCTCAAGTACCAAGTCATAAAGTCATAAAAGATTATATCCAGCAACAAGGAAAAGATTATCGATTTGAAGAAAAGGAAAATCCAATAGAGCAGTTAAGGAATCGAACGGTAGATAATACCTCGGTAGGACGACAATAGGATGAAATGAGGACTTTTAGTCCTTGAAATTTAACATGAATTTCAAGGGCTAAAAGTCCTTTTATATATTGCTTAGTGGCAAAACAGGGAACATTATTTAGCTGGATAGCCTCTATGAGGACAATTATATAATTGTATTTTGAATTTAGCAAATAATGTTGTAAAATATTTATTATCTGAAGGAGGATACAAACCTCAAAATGTATGAGGCGTGTAATTTTAAAAGTGCTAAAGTAGGTAAAAACATAGCACGAAATGTCCTGTTTAGACCAATATATTTTTTTATAATAGGATTGACCGGTCAAAATGATAGGAGGTTTAGAATGTGATACGACATCTTCAAAGAGCAATTGATTTTATAGACGAGCATATAGATGTTCAATTGAATTTAGATATGATTGCTGACCATATAGGCTTTTCTAAATTTTATATAAACCATGTATTTCGCGTCTATACAGGGTTTTCAATCATGGAGTATGTTCGAAAGAAAAAGCTTGAGTATGCCCTCTGTGAGCTAAAAACAAATAAGAGAATCCTTGATATAGCAATAGAAATTGGATATTCATCAGAAAGAGCTTTTTCAAGAGCAGTAGCTAATGAATATGGCTACTGTCCGACTTATTTTAGAAAACATGATATTCCTAAGACGCGAAAGCTGATGATCTATGATTTAAAGCTTGAAGCAGATGAAGAACGTATTCTTTCAGGCTTTCCGTCAACATTTGAAATAGTAAAACAATGTATTGGAAAGAAAGGAATAGATAAAATGAAAGTGTATTTAAGTGATGTGCGTTATGAGATTATGGAGCAGATGATTGTTTTAAGTGGTACAGCCATTGGAAGTGAACCAGAGGATGCGATTATGGCTACTATGAATAAACTAGCAGAAACCTATAACATTGAAGTGCTTCGCTCCTTTGGATTTGATTCACCAGTAGAAGGCACAGAGGATGTAACGAAGTTAAGAGGTTACGAATACTGGCTTTCAATAGATAAAAAGATGCTTGACAGACTCCCAAATACAGAGCAATTTAAGTTTGAAGATACTTTAGTTACTATTAAGCACATTCCGGCTTATCGATATGCTTCTCTCCGAATTGAACAACCCTTTGTTGACCCCTTCGAGAGAATTGGAACAGGATGGCGGTTTTTGGTGAGTTGGGTTGAGGACCACGACTTTAAAGAACCAGATTTCAAGTGCTCTGAAAACGCAAATTGCCTAGAAGAGGTCAAGGAAGTTGATGGTAATACCGTTATGGATATTTACATACCTATTGATATCAAATAGTTGAAGGAAAAATACTCTTAAGCCAGAAAAGCATATGTCACTTCTGGCTTAAGAGTATTTTGCAATAATCATATGCTATCAAATCTAATATGATTTTTGTTACTATTTATGATACTTGGTGATAATGGTAGACTATCTATGGATTTAAGTGATTATTAGCATTCAACAAGGAGAATTAATTACTAATAAAGGAGAAATGAAATGGAAAAATATATGGAAATCAAAAATCACCTATATACTTTAGAGGTCATGTTACTTAATGGTGATGTCCGAAGGCAAGTTGAAAAGTTAAATGAGTTATTGGCAGAAGAGTTTATCGAATATTCAAGTTCGGGTAAAATTTATAATAAAGTAGATACATTAGAGCTTTTGCCCGTGGAGAATGATCCAGAAATAACCTTAAGTGATTTTAATTTTAAACTTCTTTCACCTACTGTTGCACTAACAACGTATACTGCTTTTATAAAAAGTAAGCAGAAATATTCTTTAAGGAGTTCTGTGTGGAAATTCAGTGATGGTAGATGGCAGATGATATTTCATCAAGGCACTATTATAAATCATAATAACTAAGATAATAAGCGACATGAACCGACTAAAAATATCTAGTCAAACTAATTTTCTGTAATCTAGTGCATTTATTTTGGTTATTCTGTATATTAAAGGTAAGAGTAATTGTGAAGATATTATCAATATACATGTTCAAAGTGTGCTGACTAAACATTTATTAGGAGGAAGAAAAATGACAGATATCTTATCACAAGAGGATAAACCTATAGTACGAAAGTACCAAAGTAAAGAAGCTCGAGTAATGGTAGCTAACAGAGTACTAGCAATAGAGTTGGTAATATATTATTTATTTGCTATTACATTTAACTTGATAGAACAAGGAAAAGGAAAATTTGGTGTACTTCCACTTATTATTACTGTTGCAAGTGTAGGGTTTGGTATATTAAGCTTATTGATTTATTCTAAAAATAAAACAGCAGAGAATTTTTGTGATAAAGTATTGATGTTGTATTATTTAATTTATGCTGTGACGCTTATAGTTGAAGATCAGCAGTTCATGCTTTTTACTGCAATTGTTGTATTAACCGGACTAATAATACGCTTTAACAGAAAAGTGGTTATAAAGTACACACTTATTACGGCCCTATGTGGCATTACTAATTTTGCTTATCATGTAATCACCCAAAGTAGTAGTGTAGGGACAGAGACGCTATTAGGGACACTTGTCATCTTTTTCGCTGCTTTGTCTGGGGTGTATAGAACCACTGAAAGAAGCATACAATTCAACGATGATATTATAGGAACATTGATGGATGAACAAGGGACCCAAAAGGAAATGCTTGAAAACATATTGTATATAGCAGAGGTAGTTAACAAAAATGCTACTGAGTCTGATGATCTTATAGAGGTTCTTGGTGAATCCACCAAGGCAACTCATACAACAGTGAATGAGATAGCCTTAAGTTCTTTATCTACGGCAGAAAGCGTTCAGACGCAAACTATGATGACCCAAAAGATACAGCAATCTATCGAAGAGACTGTAGTTATCTCAGAAAACATGGTGCAGCGAGCAGGTGACTCCAATAGTGCGATATTAAATAGTTTAGATGTAATGGGGCATTTAAAAGGACAAGCTGATAGCATCGCCTCTACTAATGTGGACATGGAGGCTTCTATGAACAGCTTGTTAGAGAAAACACATGCGGTTCAAGATATATCAGATATTATTTTAGGCATATCAGAGCAGACAAATTTATTATCCTTGAATGCAAGTATTGAAGCTGCTAGAGCGGGAGACGCTGGAAAAGGTTTTGGTGTTGTAGCGGGAGAAATTAGAAAATTAGCTGAGCAAACAAAAATAGCTACGGAAAATATTAATCTGATTATTAACGAATTAAATCAACACACTGAGGAAGCCACTGGAATTATTAAAAAGTCTATGTCAGCAACAACCAAGCAAGATCAACTTATTACAACCGCATCAGAATTCTTTGATAATATCCATAATAATGTTAAGCTTTTAGTAGAGGATATTAATGCGGTCAGTATAAAGCTTTCTGAACTTAAGAAGGCTAATAATCATATCGTAGAGCATATCAGTCAGATATCTGCAACAACGCAGGAAGTATCAGCTAGTTCCGAAGTGGCTTGCTCAATATGTGAAGAAAACCATATAAAAGTGGAGAATATTATTGTTCTATTAAATAGTATGGTAGATACGTTACATAGGTTGGATAAATAACGAATGCATACCCCATAGAAATTTCACAACGTAAGTAGCCTATATGTAAAATTTAATGACCTATTTGTATTATGAAGTACAAAAATAAAGAAGATCTCTAGACGTGCGGTGTAGAGATCTTCTTTTATATAATGTAATCTTTAGAATACAAGAGCCAAGAGGATACGTATTTGATTAGGAAAAGGATATGATTGTGAATAATATTAGTTTGTGGTAATATTTTTATTAAATGACATTTAATTATAGAAAAATTGAATAATACTTGTTATGATTAATTGTGAAATCAATGTCATAAATTGAAATAAAATGACAATACAGAAAACAGAAAAGAGGTACAAAATATTTATGAAAAAAAAGTATCCCCTAAGTAAATATCTTAATGTGATATTGGTTATTTTTATATATGTGACTTTATCTATTTTTTTAAGGCAATTAGGTGAAGATAATAGCATCGTTAAAGTTCTAAGTTTTAATATTGAAGCATCTGTATTTAGGGGAATTATTATACAATTACAGTTGCTATTAGGTATTTATTTGGTAGTTAAGGAAAATAAAATGGGATACATCATAAGTATGACACTTAACACGTACAGCATCATAGCTGCAATTATTTTTATCGTTTTTACTTCTTCACCCGTATCTCTACCAGGTGTTATTTCTTATTTAGGTGCAATTTTTATAATCACTTTATTGAGGTATTATAAAGCTCATACTGATAACTATATTGAGCAGATTAATCATCAAAAGAAAACACTTGAAGAGTCTGAGAATAAATTGCAACGTATGGCTTTTTATGATTCGTTAACACAAATGCCGAATAAAGATTTATTTATCAGTTTATTAGAGCAGTCTATACATAATGCGAAAAGAAACGGTTCGTTAATCGGAGTCATGTTTATTGATTTAGATTCCTTTAAGGCAGTTAATGATACAATGGGTCATTCAGCAGGTGACATGGTATTGAAGCAAATAGCTGAAAGACTTAGGCAGAGTTTGAGAAAAGAGGACACAGTTTCGAGGTTTGGCGGAGATGAATTCTTAATTCAAGTTGCAAATATAGAAAGGGTGGAGGATCTATATAAAATATCAAATAAGATTATGGAGATTTTCCAAAAGCCTGTAGTGGTTAACAATGTTGAGTTTGTTATCACGTCCAGTGTGGGTGTAGCTGTTTATCCAGTGGATGGAGAAAATACAGAGTCCCTAATAAAAAACGCTGACATTGCCATGTACTCAGCTAAGAATAAAGGGAAGAATCAGTGTATTTATTGTTCACCAGAGATGAAAAATGATATTATTAAAAAAATGAAATTGACCAATGCATTATACAGAGCACTTGATCGAAAAGAACTATTTATGCAGTATCAGCCTCAAATAAAAACGGATACGCAGGAAATAATTGGCTTTGAATCTCTTATCCGCTGGAAAAATCCTGAATATGGGTTAGTGTCTCCAGACGTATTTATTCCATTAGCTGAGAAGACAGGAATGATAAAACCGATTGGATTATGGATTTTTAGAACTGTTTGTGAGCAATGCAAACAATGTAGCGAAAGTCTTAGTAAGCAGTATCGTCTTTCAGTTAATTTGTCCTTAGAGCAGCTAAAGGATGCCAATTTTATCAATCAAGTTATGACTATATTACAAGATACTAAAACAGATCCCAAACATATTCAGGTAGAGATAACAGAGACCACAGCCTTTAATAAAGAACCCTATGTATTACAACGCATACAGGAATTGAAAAATCTTGGTATGACAATATCTATTGATGATTTTGGGACAGGGCATTCATCATTAAGTAGGCTTAGGACCTTTCCAATTGACTTAATAAAAATAGATATGGAATTTGTACGTGGCATTTCTACAAATTCACATAAGGAAAAGGAAATCATAAAAAGTATTATCCAACTTGCAAAGAATCTTGGCATTGAAGTGTTAGCTGAAGGAGTAGAAACCAAGGAGCAGTATTTGTTTCTAAAGAATGAAAAGTGCGATGAAATACAAGGCTTTTATTTTTATAAACCGATGATGCCGGATGATATAAAAGCCCTATTATGTGCGGATATCAACCTACTTGATGTGTAATATGGAGCAAGGAGAGATAAGTGCCAAGTTTTAGATATGATGTTTATATGCTAAACTATTTTTCAAGTTGCTTCAGAAGCTGAAATTGCAATACTAGCCGTAATTACAAAGGATGTATCCTTCATGCTATTAGAGGAATTTGCATACTACATTAACGTAAGAATGTATAAGGAGATGTCAGATGACAATGAAGAGGAAAAATAGGTGGATGATTCATATAGGAGTGATTTGGCATTAGGTGGAAGTAAGAAGCATAATGCAGTAAATCTCTTACATAGCAGAAGGATCAGCTGTAAACCCATGTATTCTGTTGTCAGATTATGTAAGCTATGAGGAAATTGATTCTACCCATGTAAATGCTACAATTAACTATAATCAAATAGAAGGAACGGGCGTATTCATCATTGATGAGCAAGGAAAGCTAGTAAGTTTTGAAAGTGATGAACGACAAGAAGAGATTGATGGAAAGATGACTGCATTAGGTTGGAGAGCTGAGTATACGGGTTATGCGAAGAAAAATGCACTGTTGATTCCGAATGAAATTCGGGTAATAAAGGTATATCCAGATAAAGAAGTTGTCTACTTTGATTCAAATGATATGGATGTAACTTACTATAAGTAATTTTGCTAGAAGTGATTTTTAATAGAGATCTAAGGAAGTTGGTTACTAATGGGTATTTAAGGAGGAAAATAGAATTGAAGACGATTGGATTACTTGGTGGAATGAGTTGGGAAAGCACAGTGACTTATTATCAAATCGTGAATGAAACCATAAAGCAAGAATTGGGAGGATTACATTCCGCTAATGTGCTGCTATACAGCGTGGATTTTGCTGAGATTGAGCAGTGTCAAGCAGAGGGGGATTGGGACAAAAGTGCAGCTATATTATCTGAGGCAGCTAAAAACCTAGAGAAAGCTGGAGCTGATTTTATTGTGATCTGTACGAATACGATGCATAAAGTAGCTCCTGATATTCAAAATAAGATTTCTATTCCCATAGTACATATTGCAGAAGCAACTGCAAATGAACTGCTGCACAACAACATTACAAAGGTTGCGCTGCTGGGCACAAAATATACCATGACACAAGATTTCTATAAAGAAAAACTACAAAGAGCAGGGATAGCAGTACTTATACCAGATGAACAGGGAATTGAGACAGTAAACGATATCATTTATAATGAATTATGCTTAGGTATTATATCAGAAACATCCAAAGAAAAATATTGTTGTATTATTGAAAAGCTTGCAAAGCAAGGTGCCCAAGGAGTGATTCTGGGGTGTACGGAAATAGGATTATTAATAAATCAAAAAGATACAGAATTACTTGTTTTTGATACCACTAGAATTCATGCCACAAAGGCAGCAAAGTTAGCTATAGGAAAATAAAAAGGATGTATTGCATAGACAATAAAATGATGAAGCCAGGGAGAAATCTCTGGCTTTTTATATGTAATAATTGATTTATTCAGAAACAATTTTGGTGTTTTTATACGCTTTTGCAAGAATAGCTTGAATGACTATGAGAAAATAGCTTTGCAAAAACTAAGAAATGATTTATAATATGAAAAATCTAATAATTTGCGATGTGTAATAATTAATTACATGAAAAATGTGTTAAGTAGAGGTGAAAAGGTGAGAACACTTATTTTTTTGGCTAAAGGATTTGAGACGATGGAGTTTAGTGTATTTGTAGATGTGCTTGGGTGGGCGAGAAATGACTTTGGGTTAAATACCACCGTAACAACCTGTGGTTTTACAAAAAAGGTAATAAGCACATTTAATGTGCCTGTAATTGTAGATGAAACGATTAATAATATTAATGTAGATGAATTTGATGCCTTGGTGATTCCAGGTGGATTTGAAGAATATGGATTTTATGAAGAAGCCTACGATGAACGTTTTCTTGAGATGATTCGCACTTTCCATCGCAAAGGGAAAATAATAGCCTCTGTATGTGTTGGGGCACTTGCACTTGGAAAAAGTGGAATTCTTAAAGGAAAAGAGGCAACTACCTATCATCTTGGGAATGGAAAATGGCAGTCTCAGCTAAGGGAATTTGGCGTCAAGGTTGTCAATAAACCCATTGTATCTACAGAGCGTATCATAACCTCTTACTGTCCAGAAACAGCAGTCCATGTTGCGTTTCTTCTTCTTGAATGGCTTACATCGCAGTCAGATAAGGAGAAAGTAAAACAGGCAATGGGGTACTGATTAAAAGGGTATATTGCTTAAATGGAGGCGTACAAAGATGAGCAAACAAATACAAGAAGTGTGTGATTTACTAAACGATATGAAAATTAATTTTAAGTTGACTCGGCATCAAGCTGCATATACTGTTGATGAAATAGAGGCACTTCATCTACCTGATGAGGATGTTATAGCAAAGAATCTATTTGTTAGAGATGATAAAAAGCGTCAGTATTATTTATTGGTAGTACGCAAGGAAAAGAAAGTTGAGTTAAAAGCCTTAGAGCAAAAATTGTATTCTAGGCGACTAAGCTTTGCTTCTGAAAACGAACTCAATTCAATTTTGGGGCTCACCAAGGGATCTGTGACACCCTTTGGAATCATCCATGATGATGCGCGTAAAGTGAAGGTTATAATAGATAGTACCTTTAAGAAAAGCCTTATAGGTATTCACCCAAACGAGAATATCGCCACCATATGGTTACAGGTAACAGACTTAGTCCGAGTCATCAAAGAACAGGGTAATGACGTGGAATTTGTAGCGTTTTAGAATGTGAGTTGTACGCTAATGAAAAGGAGTTGTTGGTAATGGCCGTAGAGGAATGCTATTTATCAGATTTTGAGCAGATTTTATCACATAGGTATGATCAGGACTGGGACTATTGGACTACACCAGACAAACGCATCATTAAAGGTGCACCTTTTAGCACCCTTGAGTGCGTTCGTTATTTATTGGAATTGGGGATGGAAAGTAATCATCCTTTGCTTAAAGAATGTGCGGATTTGATCTTTAGTACATGGCGAGACAATGGCAGTTTTAAGGTATATCCACAAGGAGCCATTTATCCATGTCACAGCGCTAACGCTGCCGATGTGCTTTGTCATATGGGATATGTGTCGGATGCTAGAGTTCAAAAAACGCTCCAGCATCTTCTTGATATCCAATATACTGATGGGGGATGGCGTTGTAATAAATTTAGTTTTGGTAAAGGTCCAGAAACCGAGTATTCAAACCCCTTTACAACCCTTACCGTTCTTAGTGCATTTCGATTTAGTGACTATCTTAACAAAGAAATAGCCCTTGACAAAGCAGTAGAATCTTTACTGGATCATTGGACAATCCGAAAACCCATTGGACCATGTCACTATGGAATGGGCACGTTATTTATGCAAGTTGAATATCCATTTCGTAGCTACAATCTTTTTACCTACGTTTATACTTTGTCCTTTTATCATCGTGCACAAGAAGATCGACGCTTTCTAGAAGCATTCAAATTGCTTGAATCTAAAACTAAAGAGGGGCAGATTGTTGTAGAGCGAGTGGTTAGTAAGATGGCTAAATTTTCTTTTTGTAAAAAAGGAGAAATAAGTGAATTAGCGACAAAGCGTTATAAAGAAATACTAAAAAATCTTGAACAAAATGGATAGTAGTTAAATGTTTAAAACTTAATAACGCGTTATTGATTGAAATCTTAAAAATGATACAATATAATTTAATAGATGCAAAGATAAAAACACGTCCCGGTAGGTAGTCCGGGAGCAGCAAAATAAGATGCTGTCAGTAACCTGCCTCCTTGGTTGTCCGTTCTTTGTTCATTTCATCTTATAAGGAGGGATTGTAATGGACAATGTAACTGGAAGATTATTCGTGTTTTTTGAAGAGCCATTTTGGATTGGTATTTTTGAATTTGAATCTGAAGATAAGCTCTCTGTATGCAAAACTACATTTGGGGCAGAACCAAAAGATTATGAAATTCAAGATTATATTTTGAAAAATCACGATACACTTCAATTTAGCTTGTCTGTTGAATCAAAAAAGGAAGTAAAAGAACATATTAATCCTAAACGTTTACAGCGAGAAGTAAAAAGGCAAATGAGGGATGTAGGCATCGGTACGAAGTCTCAACAAGCACTAAAACTTCAGCAAGAACAAGGAAAACTTGAAAGAAAGACGCACACACGCCAACAGAAGGAAGCTGAAAAGAAGTTTAAATTTGAATTAAAACAACAAAAAAGGCGCGAGAAGCGTAGGGGCAGGTAACTGCCCCTTTTTCAATTTCAAGCAAATGAAACATTACTATAAAATTGATAAGATCATATTTGCAAAACATAGCTAATGATTTAATATGACGGATTATAATTGACAAATTATTTGCCCATTAGTATACTGATAGTATACAAGTAAACCAATAGTAATAAAGGTGAAAATTCAGAAAGGAAATTGCAATGGAGAAAATGCTTTCGCGTCAAGAAAGAGAAAAAATTGAAATAGAAAACACCATTTTGCAACATGCAGAAAATTTATTCAGTCTTAACGGGTATGGAAATACATCAATGGATATGTTGGCAAAGAACTGTGAATACACAAAACGGACAATTTATAGGTATTTTACTAGCAAGGAAGATTTATATTTTGCTGTTTTATTAAGAGGTCATATGAGGCTTTTGGAGAATATTCGAGTAGAAATTCAATGTGGCAATACAGGCTATGAAAAAATTAGCCTAGTTTACGATGTATTCTTTGAATTTTATAAAAATAGCGGTTCTTTGTTTGACATGATGTCTGAAATTAAATCAGCAACATTGAGAAAGGATTTATATACACTTCCATATTATGTGAAATATGCCGACTGTATTAAAACTATCTATCAAGAAGTTATTTCACTGTTTCAAATGGCGTCATATGATAAGAGTATTAGAAATGATGTGGATGCTACGCAGCTTGGATTTTCTATGGCCTTTCTGTTGAACGGTTTTATCCATATGCTCAGCCTATGCGAAGACAGCTTTATGGCGTTTTTTTCTCTGGACAAGGAAAAATTTATTGGTTTCACACAAAACCTATTATTGGGAATAATGAGCGGCGAGAAGACAGATTACTAACATGAGGGTTAATGAAAGGAGCAAAGGAATGATTGAAAATGTAACCACATTGGAGTATCAAAATAAAAAGATTATACTCATTGCTACAGCACACATTTCCAAGGAAAGCGTGGCACTTGTAAAAAAAGTCATTGAAGAGGAACGTCCTGACAGTGTTTGTATTGAACTAGACGAGGATAGATATCACAATATAAAAAATCCAAAAGCATGGGAAGATATGGATATTATAAAAGTCATTAAGTCAAAAAGAATTGGTTTTTTGATGGCAAATCTGGCATTAAGTTCATATCAGAAAAAGATGGCGAGGCAACTAGACACTCATGTTGGCGGGGAGATGATACAAGGGATTAAAAGTGCAGAGCAACTTGGCGCAAATTTGGTTCTGGCTGATCGAAAAATACAAACCACCTTTCTTCGCATATGGCGAAAACTCAACTTTTGGGAGAAGGGAAAGCTACTTGTTAGTCTGTTTTTTTCCTTTGATGATGATACTGAAGTATCGGATGAGGACTTAGGTGAACTTTCAAAAGCAGATATGCTAGAGTCAGTATTGGTTGATATGCGCAAACAATTTCCGAAGATTGGGGACATACTGATCAGTGAACGTGATCAATATTTAGCTGCTAAAATCAAAGAAGCTCCTGGAGAAAAGATTGTGGCTGTCCTTGGCGGCGCTCATGTACCCGGCGTAAAGAAAGAAATCTATTGTTCTCAGGATATAGAGCGTATTTCCAGTGTTCCGCCTATAAGTGCTGCTTCTAAAATAGCAGGTTGGCTCATACCAGGCATTATGATTATTTTGCTACTATATGCATTTATTGTTAATATACAGACAGGACTTCAGCAATTAACGGCGTGGGTTTTATGGACGGCAGTGTCGGCAGCTTTATTTACGGCACTATCTTTGGCACATCCTTTGAGCATCATAACCTCCTTAGTTGTAGCGCCATTTACTACCCTTAATCCTGTTTTGGCTTGCGGTTGGTTTACTGGATTGGTGGAAGCTATAATAAAAAAACCAACGGTTCAAGATATCCAGAATATTTCAGAGGATATATTTACCTTAAAAGGCTTTTTTAAGAACAGGTTTTTAAGAATCATTCTCATTGTTTCTATGGCTAATATTGGGGCCTCCATAGGTACATTTGTAGCAGGTGCAGGTCTTATCAAAAATTTGATGTAGCCACGGTGCATCAAACGTATAACAAAATCTGTAGGTGGCGCTTGTATGTAGTGTACTCATTAAGGAATTTTGCAACAGCTAAGAAAAGAATAGGTTAGTAGACTTTGTTGATAATAATAACAGAGTCTACTTTTTTTTGCTTGAAAAGTTATTGACTTGCACTTGGAATAGGATTACAATTTTAAATGCAAATGGATTGCATTTAGTCTAAAACATAGAGGCTAATCATGCAAATAGATTGGAGCGGTTAATGATGAAAAAGATAATACGTAGGGTGATTCTTGCTACACTCATATTGAGTACTATGGGTTTATTGGGTTGCAGCAAAGGGGAAAGACAACAGGCTGATAAAGATAAGCCGATTATAGCAGTATCTATTGTGCCACAACAGACTTTTGTTGAAGCCGTTTGTGGTGATTTAGTAGAGGTCATTACATTAGTTCCACCAGGAAGTAGTCCTGAAAATTATGAACCAACACCACAACAAATGGAAAAATTTAGTAATGCTGCCCTTTATTTCTCTATAGGTGTTACGACTGAAGAAACTAATATCTTACCTCATATAGGTGATGTAAAGGTTATATC
>JAEXBC010000188.1 GCA_023457875.1 Bacillota bacterium
ACTATCACGTTTATTTGCTATTGTATTGAATAAAAAATAACAAGCATATGTATTTAATCGTACATATGCTTGTTATTTTTTACGTATTCATTTTTCACTTACGTATATTCTTACGTATAAGCTTCAATTTTACTTTTGACAAGTGTTATTGAAGTCTCAATAAAGCTGGAAGCGGGACTCGAACCCGCGACTTACTCATTACGAATGAGTTACTCTACCAACTGAGTTATGCCAGCTTGACACTTGTATACTTTATCATAGTTTGATAAATTAATCAATATTTTATGCCGCAATTTCTTACTCATTGTAGGGGATTTTTTTTGCTAGTAAGCTATGTTATTTATGGCCTAAAGGCAATAAATATATCCCTTGGGGTTAAATCACCTATTATATTTTTGCTTTTTATTTCATATATCTATAGTAAGAAAGGAAGTGAGCTTATGGAAAACAATCGGGCCATCTTACCCTATAATGCAAATGCAGCTATTGCTTATGCCAAAAAGTGGAGCTTATTACGTAATCCAATGTATTTAGACTTTACTGAGATTGGCGGAGACTGTACAAACTTTATCTCTCAATGTCTATATGCTGGAAGTCATATTATGAATTATACGCCTATTACAGGATGGTATTATAGAAATGCTAATGACCGTTCCGCTTCTTGGACTGGAGTCAAATTTTTACATAGGTTTTTGACAACAAACAAAGGCTCTGGACCTTTTGGAAAAGAAGTGGATATGAATTCGATTGTTCCTGGGGATGTCATTCAGTTAGGAAATGAACTAGATGATTATTACCATTCCCTTTTAGTACTTCAAACGACTCCATATCCCACTTTTGATAAAATATTAATTGCCACCCATAGTTATGATGCTATTGATAGACCTTTATCCACTTATCAATTCTATAAAATACGCTTCATTCACATTGAAGGCGTAAGAACTTAGCACGCTAAAATCCGAGTCTACATCATAACTATAAGATAGCAACTTATTTCTTTTTAAGCTTTATTTAAAAAGGCTTCAAATCTACTACGTACTGCCTCTTCTCCTATAATATGCATAATGGTATATAAATCTGGCGTATTGGTTCTATTACTAATAGCCGTCCTTACAGCACCTGCTACATCTGACACCATACCTTTGAAGGCTTCTGGTGTTTTCTTGTATGCTTTTCGGTCTGCTGTGTAGCCTAATGTAAGGGCAAAGGCTTTTAGCTGTTCAAACCAGGTTTCTGCATCTGTATCATGTTTATATACTTCTTTATAGGCCTTGATGATTTCTTTGGCTGCTTCTAAAGTGACGTTCTTAGGTAATTCCATTTGCTCTATCGTTTCTTTGGTAAATAGCTCATCATAGAAATAACAGATTTTTTCTTTTACTTCTGACCACTTGCCATAATCTTTACGTGGTTTTTGTCCTTCTTTATCAATATTAAAAATGGCTTTAGTCATGGTTTCATGGGTTGTGGCTAAAGTATACATTTCTTGGTCGAACTCACTTGCCCACTTGGTATAAAGGCGATATACTTCTTCATTTGACATCTTAGAAATCACATCTTTGCTTACATCATTGAGCTTCACTAGGTCAAATAAGGCACCACTTTTGCTCATCTTATCAAGTGCCACTGGATAGTTGTGATAATCCTCTGTGGGATTTTCCATTCTCCACTCTTCAAAGGAAGAGTTGATAATATTTAAAAGATATTCCACCACAGAAGCCTTTGGATACCCTTCTTCTTTATAATAGCTTACAGCACTTTCTGGGTCTTTACGTTTGGAGAGCTTGCGCTTTGAATCTCCGTCTAATTTCATAACGTTTGGAATATGTGCGTACTCTGGTATTTCAAATCCAAGGATATCAAATAGTTGTACGTGAATTGGAAGTGAAGACAGCCATTCCTCTCCACGAATAACCGTGGTTGTTCCCATTAAATGATCGTCAATTACATGGGCAAAATGATAGGTTGGAAGTCCATCGGCCTTAATAATAACCACATCCTGCTCATTTTCAGGAAATGAAGTTTCTCCTTTGATAAGATCCACAAAGTTTACTCTCTTCTCGGCATTTCCTGGGGATTTCAAACGAAGGATATAAGGCATACCTGCATTGATCTTTTCCATTGCCTCATCAGCACTTAAATTTCTATAAATCGCAAATTCTCCATAACAGCCCGGATTAAGCTTGGCCTCCTTTTGTTTTTCACGCATGGCTTCAAGTTCCTCTGGTGTACAAAAACAAGGATAGGCAAGGCCTTTGATAACTAAATCCTTTGCAAAGGCTTTATAAATGTGAGCTCTCTCACTTTGACGATAAGGTCCATAGTTTCCTTTTGAACTGTCTTCCCCACTCATACCTTCCGTAAAATCCATTCCAAAATGATGCATGGTCGCAATGGTATCTTCAATTGCGCCTTCTACTTCTCTTTTTTGATCTGTATCTTCTATTCTAAGATAAAAAACGCCCTCACTTTGAGTGGCGATCCTTTCACTTACAAGTGCTGCAAATACACCACCAATATGTTGAAAGCCTGTTGGGCTAGGGGCATAACGTGTCACCTTTGCGCCTGGCGCTAGATTTCTTTTTGGATAAGCTGCTATAATATCAGCTGGTGTTTCTTTAACATCAGGGAAAATCAAATCAGCTAATTGTTGTAAACTCATACTTTCACCTTACCTTTTTTGTTTTTTTAATTTATTCAAGCTAAAACCTTTCGTCCGATTAGTTAGGACGAAAGGTCTTATTAACCTTCATATTTGTTCTTCTTTACATTATACCCATCTTGCCTATATCTTGTAAAGCCTTGAAGTAAACCTTATTCTATCACTTCTTTTCGATAGGACTTAAGTGCTTTTATGGCGCCTTTATTCTTTGTTGTCTTCATAGCCCTATTGTCTTGTATAAGCTTAGTGGGCTTTTTCTTATTAGTGGTATGATCATTCTTTTTCATACCGCTTTTATCATGCTCTTTATTGGATTTGATAAGCTCAGGCATTTTAATGGGTTTGACGCGCTCTAAAACAAATTTAAGCTGCTCATCTTGGCAAATTTGCTTGATATGTGCCACGGTATCCTTTAAATCGCTATTTTTTTTCAAATAAGTTTCATTCTTTATAGCAGTTAACACCATACCAATGTATCTAAAATCCAGACGATTACGCATTTCCTCTTCAATCTGGGCTTCAATAAGGCTTTTTTCTAATAGGGCATACACCTTAAGCTGATCTTCCCATAACCTCTTGTTGTAGGAATGTAGTGTGGAATTGGGATTTTGGACATAGTGATACCTTACACCTTGGTCAATAGCCACTGTGGAGCATTTTAAAAGGGCTTGTACCATAAACACTAAGTCCTCCATAATACTAACACCTGGCTCAAAGCGTAACTGATGTTGTTTGATAAACTCTGTTTTAAAAAGCCCTCTCCAAACGCATCCCATCACACAAATATATTTTGGCAGAAGATCTGGCATCCCTACCATATCATTCACGAGCTTAGTGATGATTTCTTTATCTTTTAAGACCTCATCTTTAAAGTTAAAACATTTGGCACTACTTTTCTTTTTAGTATCCTTATAGTAGTTACAAAGGCATAGTGGTGCCGCCCATTTTTTTATGTGGTGATATAATGCTTCATAGGCGTTTGGCTCCACCCAGTCATCTGGATCAATAAAGCCTATGTACTGTCCTGTGGCTGCCTCTATTCCTCTATTGCGGGCAATAGAAACGCCCTCATTCTTTTTATCAATCACTTTAATATGGCTATTTCTTTTTGCATATTCATAGCAAATTTCTAAACTACCATCCTTTGATCCATCATTTATCAAAATAATCTCAAGTGCTGGATAGCTTTGTGCAAGTAAGCTTTCTAAGCATCTTTTCAAATACTTCTCAACATTGTAGATCGGTACGATAATACTTATAACCTCCACTATGTTCCTACCTCACTTTAAAATCTTTTAGTTTATATTTTATTTGACTTTGCATTTTCTAAATAAAGACTTTCACCTAAACGCTCTGCTTCCTTTTTATCATGTGTCACACAAACCACCGTGCGTGGTTTTAGCTTCAGATAATCTAATATACCCTCATATAAAGTATTCTTTAATGTCTCATCCATTCCCATAAAGGGCTCGTCTAATAGAAGGATATCACTATCATAGGCTAAAGCTCTACTAAGTGCAATTCGT
>JAEXBC010000189.1 GCA_023457875.1 Bacillota bacterium
TACAATCAAAACAAAATAAAGAAAATAAGAAAAGAGGATGAAGAAAATGAAAAAAGTGATAACAATTTGTTTGATGCTATGTATGGTTTTCACCTTTGCTGCATGTAGCAAAACAGGAAACGGCACAACAAACAACGGAACAACCCAAAGCACCGCAGAAACTGGAACAGAGGGAACAACACCTGCCGAAACAACTGCGGCAAGTGGCGATTTAGTTATTTATTGCCCTCATCCACTGGAATTCATTAATCCTTTAGTTAGCGAATTTGAATCTCAGACAGGCATCAAGGTTGAAGTTATTGCAGCAGGAACTGGCGAACTTCTTAAGAGAGTGGAATCTGAGCAATCTAATCCACTTGGTGATATCTTCTGGGGTGGTTCTCTTTCTAGTATGAAACCTCAGATGGATTTATTTGAGAACTATCAATCAGTGAATGAACAATACCTTCAAGATACAATGAAAAATGTAGAAGGTCCTCTTACCAGATTTACTGATGTTCCAAGTGTAATCATGGTTAATACCGACTTAATCGGTGATATTGAAGTAAATGGTTATGAAGATCTGCTTAATCCTGCATTAAAGGGTAAGATTGCTCACTGTGATCCTTCTAAATCATCATCTTCTTATGAGCATTTGATTAATATGCTTTATGCAATGGGCAATGGTAATCCAGAAGCTGGTTGGGATTATGTAGACAAATTCTGTGAAAACCTTGACGGTAAATTACTAAGCGGTTCATCTGCAGTATATAAGGGTGTAGCTGACGGTGAATATGTGGTTGGACTTACCTTTGAGGAGGGTGCTGCTAAGTATGTTGCTGAAGGTGCACCAGTAAAGATTGTATACATGGAAGAAGGCGTTATTTCTAAACCAGATGGTGTTTACATTATCAAGAACGCAAAGAACATGGAGAATGCAAAACGTTTCATTGACTTTATCATTGGTAAAGATGCACAAACTATCATTGTTGAGCAGTTAAATCGTCGTTCTGTAAGAGCTGATGTTCCTGCACCTAGTTATTTACCTTCTAAAGATGAAATAAAAATTATCTATGATGATGAAAAAGTAGTAACTGAGAATAAAGCTGCATGGTTAGAAAAATTTAATGACATTTTTACAAGCCACTAAATCATAAGAACTAATACAAACAGAATTAAGTTAAGCTCACAACCCTGTTGTGAGCTTAAACTTTAAGATAATCCCTTACAGGTAAAAGGAGAAATGCTATGAGTAATTCAATAAAAATAGAGAATGTAGTTAAGAAATATGGAGATTTAACAATTATTCCGGACCTTTCAGTGCACATAAAAAATGGAGAATTCTTTACATTATTAGGCCCTTCTGGATGTGGAAAAACAACCTTACTCCGAATGATTGCCGGCTTTAACAGTATAGAAGGAGGAAGCATCAGCTTTGATGATAAACTCATCAATAACATTCCTGCTCATAAGAGAAATATCGGTATGGTATTTCAAAATTATGCCATCTTCCCTCATCTCACGGTTAGACAAAATGTAGAATATGGTTTAAAAATCAGAAAAATTAATAAAAACGAAATGAAGAAAAGCGTAGATGAAATGTTAGAGGTTGTAAAAATCACTGATTTTCAAGACCGCCTTCCTGAAAGATTATCTGGTGGACAACAACAAAGAGTGGCCTTAGCTAGAGCGATTGTTATTCATCCTAGTGTTCTACTAATGGATGAGCCTCTTTCCAACCTCGACGCAAAATTGAGAGTGGAGATGAGAAGTGCAATCCGTGAAGTTCAGAAAAAAGTAGGTATTACGACCGTATACGTTACTCACGATCAAGAAGAAGCTCTTGCGATATCAGACCGAATAGCTATTATGAATGAAGGTGTGATTCAACAGATTGCTACCCCTGAGCAAATTTACACAAGGCCAAAGAATGTGTTTGTTTCAACATTTATCGGACATTCTAACCTGTTTAATGGCACATATCATAAGGACGATAAGGGTGCTTATGTTCAGTTTACTGATGGCTATAAAGTATATGTTAAGGATCTTAGGGAGGACTACACTGAAGGTAGCCCAGTCATTATCTCTGTTCGCCCTGAGGAGTTAATGGTAGCTGACGAAGGCCTCAAGGTAAAAATTAAAAATAGAACCTTCTTAGGCAAGTATACCAATTATGATTTGGCCTTTGAAAAAGGAATGGTACTCGATAACCAACCTTCTTTGGAATATTCTCAAGATGTTGGTCAATCTAAAAAGATATATGAAGTTGGTGAAACAATTACCTTAAAGCCAAATGCATTAAAAATTAATGTATTTACGGATTGTGGGAAACATAGCTTGATTAAAGGATGTGAATAATAATGAATAAGAAAGGTCGTCTTAAATTCGATTTTTGGACAATAGTAACTCTTATAATAGTAATCATTTTTGCCTTATTTTTGGTATATCCGTTGCTATCGTTGTTTGCTAGTGGTTTCCGCGATCCCGATACCCAGCAATTAACCTTAGCAAATTTCACTAAATTCTTTTCAAAGAAATATTATTATCGAACACTTTGGCATAGTTTCTTAGTTACCACTTGCACAACTGCTTTAGCCGTTGTAATTGGAGCGCCATTAGCTTACTTTACTACCGTATATAAAGTAAAGCTCAAGGGATTAATGGATATTCTCATTATTATCTCCATGCTATCACCACCCTTTATCGGTGCATATTCTTGGATTGTACTTGGCGGTCGTAGCGGTGTAATCACCAAGTTCTTTATGAACACATTTGGTATAGAGACACCTTCTGTATATGGCTTTGGAGGTATTCTTCTCGTTCTTACCCTGAAATTATATCCCTATATCTATATCTATACCAAGGGAGCATTAAAAAAGGTGGATAGTTCCTTAAGTGAAGCTGCAGAAAGTCTTGGCTGCAACCCTTTCCGTAAAATCACTACCCTTATCATTCCTTTGATTACGCCAACCATCTTAGCTGGTTCCTTGTTAGTATTTATGAATGCCCTTGCAGATTTTGGAACACCTATGCTGATCGGTGAAGGTTATACCGTTATGCCTGTATTAATCTATAACGAATTTATAAGTGAGATGGGTGGTCAAGGAAACTTTGCAGCTGCTTTAGCTGTAATACTCGTAATTATTACAGGTGCTATGTTCTTAGGTCAAAAATACGTAGTAAATAAAAAATCCTTCACAATGAGTTCTCTAAGACCTATTCAAGAGAAACAGCTGTATGGCTTTAAAAATGTAATCATGCATATTGCCATCGTCATCGTTGTATTTTTATCAATTATTCCTCAGCTGACTGTTGTGTATACCTCTTTTAAAGCTACCAAAGGTGCTATGTTTGCCGATGGATTCTCTTTGAAAAGTTATCAAACCATCTTCTCTAACCTAGGTAGTTCCATCCTTAATACTTATAAGTTCGGTATCATCGCAATAGTCATTATTGTATTCATGGCAATGTTTATTGCTTATATCACAACACGTAGAAGAAGCTGGCTAACAAATATCATTGACAGTATGACAATGTTCCCTTATATCATACCAGGTTCTGTACTAGGAATCACATTATTACTTTCCTTTAATAAAAAACCTATGTTGCTCAGTGGTACTGCAATCATCATGATTATTGCCTTTGTAGTTCGTCGTCTGCCATATACCTTGCGTTCCAGTGCTGCTATTCTTTATCAGATTAGCCCTAGCATGGAGGAGGCTGGTATCAGCCTTGGAGATTCACCAATTAAAACCTTCTTTAAGGTAACTGCATTTATGATGATGCCTGGTGTTATCTCAGGTGCAATTTTAAGTTGGATTACAATCATCAATGAATTAAGTGCATCAGTAATCCTATATACAGGTAATACAAGGACCATGTCAGTTGCAATCTATACTGAAGTTATTCGATCTAGTTACGGAACTGCTGCTGCTCTAGCCAGTATCCTCACCCTAACTACAGTTATATCATTATTATTATTCTTTAAACTATCTGGCAAAAAGGAAATAAGCTTATAAAAAAATGGAGAAGACGATTGTATGAAAAAAAAGCATAGTTATTACAAAGAAGGAATACGAAATATGCTTTTATACTATTCAATCATTCCTGTTGCACTCTTAACCATGGTCTGTATGCTCATTTTTACAGTAATATGGAAATATTCAACACAGAGTACAACCTCAAAGGAAAATGCATTGATTACGCAGCTCATGGAGAGAACAGTCAACTCCTATGTGGACTTAATCTATACTTTGGAACAAAACCAAACGCTTTATAATGGACAAATAGATGCCAAGCAGAAGGTTGCTGTTTTTGAATCTGTCTATAAGGTTTCTAATACGTTAGATGAGAAAGCCCAAATTTATGTCTTTGACGCAAATGTCAATCCCCTTATCATTGGAACAAAGACTGTGCCGGAATATCTGAATGGTAGATATTCCGGCAATTGGGGCATTTTTAGAATCATGAAACAAAACCCTCAAAAAATAGCCATTAAGTTACTAAAGTCTCCCAGTGAAGAGGATATGCAGTTAGTCGTTGGTAAAGCAATGGTCCAAGACGGAATAATCAGAGGCTATACTGTCTTTGTACTAGACAGCAAGCAATTTCTGATTAATATTGCCAAGCTGTATTCCGAGACTGTTATTACAGATGAAAAAGGATGGGTATTTGTTACCAATAATTATAACTTTTTTGATTCCTTAGAACGCTTTGACTTAACGGTATCGAAAGCCAAAACCATGGTGGAAAATGAATCTGGTAAGTTTTTAGTCGCCTCCCGTGGGATTTTTGATAACCGTATTATGATTTACTCCATATTACCAGTGAGTAATCAATTATTACTTATAAAATATGTTGTATATATATTGCTTTTTGTCTTTTCTATGATGATCTTATTCGTCTTTATCAGTTCTAAAGGTATGGCGATTAAAAAGACTAAAGATCTGTATAGTATTATCGATACCTTTGAGAAGACAAAAGAAGGAGATTTCAATACACATATCAACATTAACAGCAATGATGAGTTTGAGACTATAGCAGATGCATATAATCAGATGCTGGATAGCTTGAGGGATCAGATTGAAAGAAATAAAGAAATGGCAAAGCTTGTGGCCTCTTCCCAAACAAAACAATTAGAGTCACAATTCAACCCTCATTTTTTATTTAATACTTTAGAAAATATCAAGTTCATGTGTAAAATGGAACCTGATATTGCTAGCAAAATGGTTCTTAATCTCTCCACCCTACTCCGCTATAGTATCAGTAACACCCAAGAGGAAGTTACTATTAATGAAGATGTCGCTTATACAGAAAATTATCTGAGTATATTAAAATTTCGTTTTAACCAGCGATTTCATTATACCATTGATATCGCTCCAGAAATTGAAGACTGTATTGTACCCAAACTCCTCATACAACCGATGATCGAGAATTCCATAAAATATGGTTTTGTAGGCCGTGAGCATCTTGTGGTAGAAATTATCGGCTATAAGGAGGAGGATAATCTAATCATGATATGCTCAGATGACGGAGCTGGAATGACTCCTGAGATGGTGGAGGAAATACAACAAGTACTAAGCAACAACGTCAATCGTAGCAACCATACTGGATTATTTAATGTCAACAGACGATTACAGTTAAAATATGGTGAAGAATATGGTATTTACCTAGAAAGCGAGCTGGGAAAAGGAACCATACTTAAAATTATTCTTCCTATAAGATATGCAGATAGAATAGGAGACAAGGATGCTTAAAATATTAATAGCCGAAGATGAAGATATTATTCGTAAAGGATTAATGTTCACCATTGACTGGTTAAGCATGGATTGTGTTATTGTTGCAGAAGCCATCGATGGTGAAGATGGATTAAAGAAAATTATTGAGTATAAACCAGATGTTGTCATCACCGACATTAAGATGCCTAAATTAGATGGGATTGAAATGGTCAGGCAAGGATTACAATATGTGAATTTTAAGAGCATCATCATAACAAGTTATACTGAATTTGAGTATGCTAAAAAAGCCATTGAGCTAAAAGCCTATGAATTTTTAGTAAAACCCATTGATGAAAATAAAATCATTGAAGTCATTCAAGGAATCCATGATCAGATGGATAAGAGCAAAAAAATTACATTTGTTTTAGAAAATCTGAATAACTCCTCCGCAAAAAGAGATTTAAGTTATTACATGGATCTTGATAAATCAGAAAGTGGCTATGTTGCTAAAGCCCTTGAAAAAATCAAAGAAAAATATACAGAGAAAATAGGCATTGAGTCCATATCTGAAGAACTAGGCGTCAGCGCAAGCTATCTTAGTCGAAAGTTTAAAGAGATTACAGAGCACTCCTTCCTAGATTTATTAAATGCTTATCGTATCCAACAAGCAATTAAACTACTTAATACAGGAAGATATCGTATTTATGAAATCTCTGACTTAACAGGCTTCTCTGATTATAAACATTTTTGTACAGTCTTCAAACGTTATACATCAATGTCTCCCACCGCTTTTTCAAAAAAACGCAACGCCTAAAATAACAATGTAATCTACTACTTTAATACGTGCTATTTTGTATCCTAAAAGTTAAAAATAGCCCCTATAATTAGAACGACAAAAGCAACGATACAGTACAATTGCCTATATCATATACAAGATACTAAAATATGAGGTGTAGATATGAAGTTGATGAAATCATGGACCAATTCATTAAAGGTAAGCAAACATCATGGCAAAAGGAATAACAGCGTCAAAAAACAACTAAAAAATACGTTTTACGGGGCTATCATAACTTTATCAACAATGATCATTTTACTGATCATACTATTAATCACCATAACCTTTGTAAATCAATCCGTATTTGAAAACTATGGTTCTGGTCAGGGCAAGGTTGGAAGTCTTGAACTAAAATTCAACGCCCTTCATGCCGAGTTAAGATATTTGATATATGATTCAACCGCATCAACAAAGGATGAAAGTATAAAGCGTATAGAAACCTTATCTGACGAATTAATTCGAGATGCCGAAGATTTATCTTCAATTATTAAGAAATCTGAAAGCAAAGAAGCATACAACAACATTATGCTTATGCTAGAAAAATATCTTCCGATGAAAGACAATATCCTAAAGTATGAAACCGAATCCGGTAAATACAATTCAACAAAGCTATATAGTGGTGAAGCGACACGCTTAGCAACAGAACTGGAAAACTCTATAAGTAGTTTATTTACCTTTATGAGCAAGCAAGGTGCTCTATATAGTGAGCAATTCCTTGCAGTCAGTGTTATTGTAACCATAGCAGCCTGCATTATTGTGGCCTATATGGTATTAACTATCATCAAAAGAGTCAATAAGGTCATCAAGGAAATCTGTAATCCTTTAGAAAAGCTCACCTTTGCCTCACAAGAAATTGCACAAGGTAATCTTCAGGTAAAGATTATTAAGGAAAGTGATAATGAGATTGGTATTTTAGCAGAAGGCCTATCTCATACAGTAGAAGCTTTAAAAACATATATCTTTGATATCTCCGATAAACTACAGCGTATTGTGGACAATGATTTGACTATTGAAATAGAGCATGATTATCTTGGAGATTTCAAACCCATTCAATCCTCCTTAATCAGTATCCTTGATTTTCTAAATAACGTATTTAAGCAGATTGAACATGCCTCCTACGACGTATATGCTGGGGCCTCCCAAGTATCGGAGGGCGCAATGAATTTAGCTGAAGGCACCAACGAGCAAACTACATCCATTAATGAAATATCAGATTCTGTTCTAGCTATTTCACAAAATGCAAAGTCCAACGAAGCTTTATGTGAAACTGCAGATCAGCTTTCAAAAAGTGCACGATATAGTGCTGAAATGGCTCAGGATAAAATGAACACCTTGGTAAACACCATGTCAACTATCAATGAAACCAGTAAACAGATTTCTACTATTCTACAAAACATTTATGAAATTGCAGATCAAACCAATTTACTTGCCCTCAATGCCCAGCTAGAAGCAGCCAAAGCTGGTGAAGCTGGAAGAGGTTTCACCATTATTGCAAATGAGGTGGCAAAGCTTGCATCACGCTGTTCTACTGCTTCTAAGCAGACAGAGGGTATGATTAAGGCAACTCTAGAAGCCTTACAACTGGGAGATATTGAAGTAAAAGCCACTGCAAAAGTCTTACAAGATACGGAAAAGCAGATTGATGTTACTGCAGAGGCAGTATCTCATATCCTTGAAGAAACAAATAAGCAGCATCAAGCGATTGAGTATGTACAAACACGTATTAGCAGCATCAGTGATATCATCAAAATCAATTCTGCTTCCGTTCAAGAGAGTGCAGCTGCTAGCCAGCAGCTTGCAGCACAGGCAGAGGTATTACGGGCATTGCTACTAAATATGAAGCTCAGGGAATAAAGGAAGCAAGAAAACAACTCTTGAAGCTGTTCATTGTCTGTCATTCTCATTCCCACAGCTGAAATCCCCACTCTATTAGCACCTATGCAATGAGATCATTTCTCAACCTATAGCCATAGAATAAAAAAGGAAATGGAACTGATTTATTTCAGATCCATTTCCTTTTATTAACATATAAAATATCAATTTTTCTCACAGTTGCTTACACATATTAAACTGAGGTTTATTGTCGCTTTCTCTTTGGTAAGGTGAACCACAACCATTCATTTATATAGCGATATATTCAAGCTACAATTATCGTAATACATTTGATCTTGAATAAATATAAAATAATTCCTGTGTATATGAATAGCCTTTTTCCATCTGCTCAAAAGAACTATCAAACGCTTCAAACCCGCTCTCATCTAATTGATGAGCGGGACTTTCTATATATTTCCAAGATTTATCTAAAAGAGCATCTTCTTCTAATACCTTTACCATAAGTGCAACAGGATATACATCTTCTTCCAAACACACATTATATCGTTTGCAATTTCTAAATCCATAGCATACATAGTTTTCTGGATTTCCCCAAATTACTATCGTGTCATATCCTAGTTTCTTCGCTACCTCAAATGAATGATTAAGAAGCTTTCTTCCATATCTTTTTCTCTGATAATCCGGATGAATTGTAAACGGTCCAAAAGACAAAATCTCTTTTTGAGTACCGTCATTTGCAATAAGCTTTGCTCTCACATACATAATGTGACCAATAATCTTTCCATCCTCTTCTAACACAAAATCCAGTTCAGGAATATAATCTTCACTTTTTCTAACCTGATGTGCAAAATAATGTTCATTGCATCCTGGTACGGATAAGTTCCAAAATGTCTTCTTTATCATTTCCTCTACAGCTCTATAATCGTCTTGCTTTTCATTTCTTATAATCATCTACTCATTTTCTCCTCTATAGCGTTATCTCTCTTTTTCAATTCATATCGAAAATCTAACACTTCATCATAAAGCGCATTTTCTGATTGGCACCTGAATTCAAATATATTTCCGTTAAAAAAATAAGAATTTATCTGTCACATATTTAAATCTTACCAATTTTTCAAAAAGAGGACAGAAGCTTCCTTCTATCCTCCTTATTCTACCTTCTTATTTATTCGAGCATGTTCTCGTTAATTGGTCGTAATTCTCAAACTTCATAGTTTGAAAGCCTAGTAAAATCAAGCTCTTATTTGTCCAAACTTTTCATCGTTGGGAACTTAAAGCAGAATTTATGACTTTCACTTCGTGATTCTCCGTGATGTCATTTTTGCTTCATGAAATCGATAATTTCGAAGGTCGTGATAATCCATGATGATACAGATTTGATTAGTCTCGATTGTGGCAAGTACTCATTAGGGTACCTGATCATGGATAATCATAAAGGAAGAGCAATCTCTAAAAAATAGACAGATTGCTACACAAATATTATATGTTCTTCATTGTGATTTTTCAATCAATTTTTATTTTTCAATAAATCAAATAGGGCAGCTTCGTTATTCTTCTGCTTATGAACCCTATGGTATTTCTTAATACTTTCCACTAGGAAATTCGGATTGTCAAAATACTCTTTTATAAATGTGGGAGATTTGACATTTTTTATTTTCAGGTTAATTGTAAAATGAAGTTGAACTAAATAAAAAATCCATAGAGATTTATCCTGTGTTAAGATTGAATCACCACAACACAACTTTAACAGGAAAGGATTAATCACTATGGACTACCCTAATAATAC